>JAGHEK010000066.1 GCA_017889265.1 Romboutsia sp.
TATAGTTATACAAATTTATTTTGGTAACGCTTTAACGGTAATATATAAAATAAAAAAAATCAATATATTTAGATGATACCGTTTAATTATTCTATGACTAAAGTCTAACGGTAATATATAATAGATTATACTAAAATAACAAAGTGCAAAACGATATCAAAAATTTTGGTTTTAAACATTAAATAAAAAACAACCTGCTATAATAAATTAAATGATAAAATTATTTATAATAATATTAGGTACATTTATAAAATTTATCTAAATAAAAGCATAAAAGGAAATAAAATGATGATTATAAAGGTTATATTTGAAAATGATAAAGATTTTGAATACATATATTGTTCTAATAATATATGTATTAATATCAATGAATTTAGTGATTGGATATATAATGATAAAACACATCCATTTTGGGTTTATGAAGGAAATAACGTTTTAGGGGTAGATTATAGATCAGATGCTATAGTTTATTGGATTAACAAATATAAAAATACAAGCTCTTATGTTTTAAAGGATTTTAGTAATGAAAATATAAGTTATGACTTGATGATAAAATTATAAAAAATAATAATTAATATATTTAGAAAATTTTATATTTAATTATATGAAAAAGTAATATTTTATTATATAATTTTTCTATATTTTGTTTTTAGGAGGATTTTATGGATTTTATTGATAAAATTAAGCAATTTTCTCAACGTATTGTTATTATAAAGGAAAGTTTAGCTACTGAAGAAGCTACAAAAACAGCATTAATTTTGCCATTTTTTAATTTATTAGATTATGATGTTTTTAATCCTGTAGAATTTATACCTGAATATACAGCTGATATTGGAACTAAAAAGGGTGAAAAAGTTGATTATGCTATCATGAAAGATGGAAAACCTGTGATTTTAATCGAAGCTAAAAGTGTTTCTGATGATTTAACTAAACATGATGCTCAATTATTTCGTTACTTTATATCAACAGATGCAAAATTTGCTATTTTAACAAATGGTATAGTATATAAATTCTTTACTGATTTAGAAGAAACTAATAAAATGGATGAGAAGCCATTTTTGGAGATTGATTTATTAGATTTAAACGACTCTAAAGTTGCGGAACTAAAGAAATTTACTAAAGATAATTTTGACATAGATACTATATTTAATACAGCATCTGATTTAAAGTATTCAAATCTTATAAAATCGCAATTAACAGAGCAGTTAAATAATCCGACTGATGAATTTGTAAGATTTATAATAAGTGATTTTTTTGTAGGTGTGAAAACTTCAAATGTAATAGAAAAATTTAAACCTATAGTGAAGAAATCTATGCAACAATTTATTAATGATTTTATAAATGATAAAATAAAAAGTATATTAAATGATAATGATAATGATAATGATAATGATAATGATAATGATAATGATGATAATAATGAAGTATTTACAGACACGAACACTGAAAATAAAATTTTCACAACTGATGAGGAGTTCGAAGGATTTAATATAGTAAGAAGTATATTATCTGAACTTGTTGATCCTACTGAAATATCATATAAAGACGTTGAAAGATATTGTAATATATTGTATCAAGGTAATAGTAGAAAATGGATATGTAGATTGTATTTTAATTCATCTAAAAAAAGCATAGTTATATCTGATGAAAATAAAAATGGAATTAGATATTATATAGAAAATGTAAATGAGATATATAAATATAAACAAGAAATTATTAATTCATTGGACAAGTATTTAAAAAAAGTAGAAATTTAGATTAAAAAATAAATAAGATATATAGTTTATATAAAAAGGTAAGATTGATGTCTTACTTTTTTGTTTTTTGTCATTTACATAGCATTATAAAGATAATAAGAACAGAATGCAAAAAGTCTTACTATATTATTTGATATAGTTAGGCTTTTTTTATTATTCGTAAATGAAGAGTTAAAAAATCTTTCAATACATTGAAAATATTAGGATTTAAATAAAAACAAGTAAAAAAAATACCCAGGGGATTTAAGAACAGAAAAAAATACTATGTAGTGTAGTGCATTAATAATGAATTTTTAAACCACCTAAAAAGTACTATGAAAATATAAATCTTAAATATTGAAAGGAGAAGATATCAAATGTTTGGTATAGACTATACTGAATTAGGTGGTATTAAATTAAAAAGCATTGAAGATATAGATGCTCTAATAAAAAATAAAAATGTAATTATAAGTATGTCTCATGGAGAAATATATTTAATTGGAGATAAAAGAGGTAACTATATAAAATGTACTAATATACAAATTAGTGATGAAAAAATCACCAAATTAAATATAGGTATAAAAAAAGATAAAAAGTTTTATAAAGAATATGTATTACTAAATATGAGTATTGATGGTAAAGGAAATAATCTACTACCCCTATCGTATAATGACTATCTTAATAAAGTATACGATACTATAAATTACATATACAACACATATGGAATTGAATTAGATATAGAAAATATATCATTTAAAACATTAGAAATTAATAAAACCTTTATTTTAAATAATGAGTGGTCTGTATATGAAGAAATATTACAAGTATTTGCATACTTAAAGCCTAAGA
>JAGHEK010000067.1 GCA_017889265.1 Romboutsia sp.
CTAAAGTAGAAGTAATATCAGAAGCTAACGGTTGGTCAAAAATAAAATATAATGGGAAAGAAGCTTATGTATCTAGTCAGTACTTAAAAGATGTACAAGCTTCAGTTGTTGGAGGAGAGAATTCTCAAGTTACTAATAGTGGTGCAACAATAAACAATAAACAGCTTAATTATACTTTAAAAAATCATGTTGATGTACAATATGAGAGAAGTTTAGTAGGTGGAAATGTTATAGATTCAAGTAAACCTAGAAACTCAATAACACCATATAATCCACTATCAAGAGGATTTGTACCTGCTCAAAAAGATGATTTAGAGTATTTTCTTGATGTAAATAACTTTACCAAATCAAATACAGGAATGATGCAATTTTTAAGAATTGATAATTATAGGGAAGGAATAACTGCAAGTGAGCTTAATTCCTATTTGAATTCATTACCTAAAAACTCTAATGGCACTAATGTTTTTTATAATCAAGGCCAAGCTTTTATAAATGCAGCCAAAAAATATGATATAGATGTAGTATATTTAGTAAGTCATGCTATGTGGGAAACTGCATATGGAAGTTCTACATTAGCTAAAGGTCAGACTATAACTAAATATAAAGGACAAACATTGCCAAAACCAGTTAAAGTATATAATTTCTTTGGAATAGGTGCTATTGATGGTTCTGCAAATTTATCTGGAGCAGAGGCAGCATATTCTAATGGTTGGACAAGCGTCGAAGCTACTATAGACGGTTCTGCTAAATGGATAGCGAATAATTATATAAAAAGTTCTAAATACAACCAAAATACTATATATAAAATGAAATTTAATTATGATTATTCTTGGCATCAATATGCAACTGATGTAAATTGGGCTAATGGAATATCTAAAATAATGATAAAGATAATAGAATTTTATGATAATGGAAGAGAACTTGTTTTTGAAGTTCCAAGCTATAAATAAAAAGACCTTTAAAAGGTCTTTTTGTTATTTTTACTTTAATTTCAACTATATTTCTAGTAAAATATATGCTAGAGTTGAAAAAGAGAGGATAAAAAATGGAAAATAAATATAATTTAAAAGATGGCAAACAATTGATTTCAAATATAAATATGCAATATATGAAGCTAAGTAAAGGTCAAAAATTAATAGCAAAGTATATACTCGAAAATTATGACAAAGTAGCCTTTATGACCGCAGCAAAATTAAGTGAAGAAGTAGGTGTTAGTGAATCTACAGTAGTTAGATTTGCAAATGCACTTGGATATAGTGGATATCCAAAACTTCAAGAAGCACTAGAAGAATTAATAAAAAATAAATTAACAACAGTACAAAGAGTTGAGATGATAGACGAAAATAAGTCAGATTCAGAAATATTATATAGTGTTTTAAAAAGTGATATAACTAATATAAAAAATACTATTGAATGCATAGATGAAAAAGTATTTGAAGATACTGCAAAAAAATTAATAAATGCAAAAAAAATATACATACTTGGTATAAGAAGTTCATTTGCAATAGCACAATACTTGGGATTTTATCTTGATATGGTATTAGATAATGTTCAAATAATAAGAGTAGATATGGCAGATGTTTTTGACCAAATTGTTAGAATAGATAAAGATGATGTTTTGTTTGTAATAAGTTTTCCAAGATATTCAAGAAAAGCATATCAAACATCTATGTATGCAAAAGAAAGAAAGGCTAATATTATATCACTAACAGATAGCGTTTATTCACCGGTAGCATCATTAGCAGATAATGTTCTTTTGGTAAAAAATAATATGACATCTTTTGTAGATTCTTTGGTTCCTGCTTTTTCAGTAGTTAATGCTCTTATAATAGCTATTAGTAAAAAGGAAAAGACAAAGGTAAAAAATCATTTTATAAACTTAGAAAATATGTGGGATAAGTTTTCTGTATATGAATAAAAAAACTAGCTTTGCTAGTTTTTTTATTCATATACAGAAAACATTTATTAAATTCCTAGTAGAATAAAACAAATACAAATAAATGATAAAATATATAAAAAAGAAAGGTGCAAAAAATGATAAAATATATAAATAATCTTAAAAATAAAATACCAGAATTTATGATAAAAGAAAAAAATAATAAAAAATACATATTATTAGATTTCTTAGCTAATGAAGTTAGTGGAAATTCTATGTCATGGTTATTTAAAATTTATTTAGAACAAAAGTATAAAATATTAAAAGATGATAATATAACTAACTATATAAAAAATAAATATAAAGATTATAATCCTGATATTATAAATTACAATGGAAATTTATTTTTAAATGATGACCTTATTGAAATAATATTGATTGAATTATATGAAGATAACCAATTAAAAAAAGAAAATAATGTATACATATTAAAATAGGAGAAACAAATGTTAAAAGAAACAAAGGATTTATTAAAAGAATTTTATGAATTAGATGATAATATAATTAATTTTTCTGATGAAATCTTAAAAGATATAGAAAATCAATTCGAAAAAATAAAGGAAGTTAGAGAATATAATCAGTATAAAGTACTAAAAGCTATGCAAAAAGCTAATTTAAGTGATAATCATTTTAACTGGACGACTGGATATGGATATAATGATTTAGGTAGAGAAAAAATTGAAGAAATTTATGCCGATGTTTTTGGATGTGAAGATGCTATAGTTAGACCTATAATAGTTAATGGAACACATGCATTAACTTTATGCTTACAGGGTATCTTAAGACCTAATGATGAAATACTATCAGTAACCGGTAAACCTTATGATACTTTAGAAGGAGTTATCGGAATAAGAGAAGAAAAAGGTTCTTTAAAAGAATTCGGGGTTAAATATAGTCAAGTAGATTTTTTAGATGATGGTAATATAGATAAAGAAACTATAAAAACTAAAATAAATGATAAAACTAAAATAGTATTTATTCAAAGATCTAAAGGTTATTCGTGGAGAAAATCTCTTAGTATAAATGATATAAAAGAAGTTGTTGATTTAGTTAAATCTATAAAAAAAGATATAATAGTTATGGTTGATAATTGCTATGGAGAATTTATAGAAACTAAAGAACCAACAGATGTTGGTGTAGATATTATGGCAGGGTCTTTAATTAAAAATCCTGGTGGAGGACTTGCTTTAACAGGTGGTTATATAGCAGGAAGAAAAGATTTAGTAGAACTTATATCTTATAGACTTACTTCTCCAGGAATAGGTAAAGAGTGTGGTCTTACTTTTGGAACTACTAGAAATGTATTACAAGGTTTTTTTATGGCTCCATACGTTGTTAGTCAAGCAATGATGGGAGCGATTTTCTGTTCTAGAGCATTTAGTAAATTAGGTTATGAAGTATTGCCTAAATATGATGATGTAAGAAGTGATATAATTCAAATAGTAAAACTAAAAAATTCAGATGAGGTTATAGCTTTTTGTCAAGGAATTCAAGCTGCTGCTCCTGTTGATGCTTATGTTAAACCTATACCTTGGGATATGCCTGGATATGATAGTCAAGTTATTATGGCTGCAGGTGCATTCGTTCAAGGTTCTTCTATTGAATTGAGTGCTGATGCACCTATAAAACCTCCATATAATGTTTATTTTCAAGGTGGTTTAACTTTTGAACATTCAAAAATGGGTACTTTAAAAGCTATAAAGTATATGAATATTGATTTATAAATTTAATAAAAATAAAAAAGTCAAGTATTTAATAAATATTTTTATAATGTTATAATATTTTTACCAAACACAATATATTGTATTTATTTTTATGTTATAGATACAATATATTGTGTTTGTCTGTTTTTAAATTATTATGGGGGTGTATGAGTTTGAAGTACATAGAGCTTAACAATGAAATAATGAAAAAAGAAGAAGGATTTTTTTGTCTTGAAAAAGATATAGATGCTGTTCATATTTTTGAAAAAGAAATTGACAAAAATATGATGAAATTTTCTTGTAATATAGAAAGAATGAGTTGGCTTATAGAAAATGATTATTATATAGATTTTTTTAAAATGTATAGTAAAGAAGATATAAAATCTATAACGGAATTAATTTATTCGTATAATTTTAGATTTAAATCTTTTATGGCGATTTCAAAATTCTATAAAACATATGCCTTAAAAACTAATGATAAATCTAAATATTTAGAAACTTATGAAGATAGAATAATAGCAGTTGCATTATTTTTAGGTCAAGGAAATGTTAAAAAAGCAAAAGAGTTTGCTATTAGTATGATAGAACAAAGATACCAACCTGCAACACCTACTTTTTTAAATGCAGGTAGAAAAAGATGCGGAGAATTAATATCTTGTTTTTTACTTGAAATGGATGATACTTTAAATTCGATAAATTATATTTTAAATACTTGTGGACAACTATCTAAGATAGGTGGTGGTGTAGCTATTAATGTATCTAAATTAAGAGCTTTAGGAGAATCTATAAAAGGTGTAGAAGGTGCATCAAGTGGAGTCATTCCTGTTTTAAAGCTTCTTGAAGATACTTTTAGTTATGTAAATCAATTAGGACAAAGATCTGGTGCAGGAGTTGCATATCTTAATATTTTTCACAAGGATATTGAATATTTTTTAGATACTAAAAAAATAAATGCTTCAGAAAAAGCTAGATTACAAACTTTATCTATCGGTGTAATTATGCCTTCTAAGTTTATAGAAATTGCTAGTAAAAGTGAAGTTTTATATACATTTGCTCCTTATAGTGTTTATAAAGAGTATGGTATTCATTTAGATGATATGGATATGAATGATTTGTATGATAAATTAGTAGAAAATGAAAATGTTATAAAAAAAGAAGTGAATCCAAGAAAATTACTTATAAATATTGCTAAAATGCAGTTTGAAAGCGGTTATCCATACATAATGTTTAAGGATAATGCAAATAAAAATCATGCTTTAAAAAATATAGGTGAAATAAAAATGAGTAACTTATGTACTGAAATATTCCAACTACAAGAAACTTCGATAATTAATGACTACGGAATAGAAGATTTTATAAAAAGAGATATTAGTTGTAACTTAGGTTCTTTAAATATAGTTAATGTTATGGATAAAAAAGCTATCGAAGACAGTGTGTATTTAGCTATGGATATGCTAAATGTTGTATCAGATTTATCTAATATAAATAATGCACCAGGAGTAAAAAAAGCAAATGAAGAACTTCATTCGGTAGGGCTTGGAGCTATGAATTTACATGGATATTTATCAAAAAATAATATACCTTATGAAAGTGAGTATGCGAAGGAATTTGTTAATCAATTTTTTATGATGGTTAATTATTATTCTATAAAAAGAAGTATGGAAATAGCTAAAGAAAAAAATGAAACTTTTAAAGATTTTGATAAATCTGAATATGCAAATGGTAACTATTTTAGAAAATATATAGAAAATGATTATACGGCTAAAAGTGAAATAGTCAAAAAATTATTCGAAGATATGTATATACCAACTAATGAAGATTGGTTTAAACTTTCAGAAGATGTTAAAAAATATGGCCTTTATAATGCATATAGATTAGCTATTGCTCCTACTCAAAGTATAGGATATATACAAAATGCTACTCCTGGGGTAGGACCTATAACAGAAATTATAGAAAGAAGAACTTATGGAGATTCTACTACTTACTACCCTATGCCTTATTTAAGTAGAAAAAATATTTTACTTTATAAATCTGCATTTAATATGGATATGTTTAAAGTAATAGATTTAATTTCTGTAATTCAAGAGCACATAGACCAAGGTATTTCAACTACATTATATGTAGATAGCGAAACTTCTACTAAAGAATTAGCAAGGTACTATTTATATGCTCATAAAAAATGTTTAAAAGCGTTATATTATACTAGAACTAAAAATTTAGCTTTTGAAGAGTGTTTAACTTGTTCTATTTAAGGGGGGACTTTATGAGAAGAAAAGCAATAAATTGGAATGATATTGAAAATAAATTTTATGACGACATTTATAAAAAACAGGCAGAACAATATTGGTTACCAGAAGAGATACCAGTAAATGATGATAAATTAGTTTATGATAATTTAGATAAAGATATAAAAGAAGCTTATGAACATATATTAGCAGGTCTTACACTTCTTGATACAGAACAAACTGTTGGTATTACGGAAATTGCAAAAAGAGTAGATAATTTATTTCAAAAAAGTATATTAACTTTATTTGCAGGTTTTGAAAGCATACATGCTCGTTCATATTCTACTATATTTCAAACTTTATGCAATACAAAAAGAATAGATGAATTATTTTTATGGGTAGAAAATACTAAAGAATTACAAAAAAAGGTTAATAATATCATATCTAAATATCAAAATATAAATGATGATGAAGATTTATTTATGGCTATGATAGGTAGTTTATGTTTAGAAGGAATATGTTTTTATTCTGGATTTTATCTTCCTTTATGGTTAGCAGGTCAAGGCAAAATGGTTAATAGTGGAGAGATAATAAATCTTATATTAAGAGATGAAAAGCTTCATACTATTGGAGTAGGTTTCTTTGCTAAAGAATTATTAAAAAAATTCGATGAAAACAAAAAAGAAGAATTAAATAAAAAAGCTATATCTATGATAAAAGAAGTATATGAAGTAGAAGTTGAATATTCTAAAGTATTATACGAAAAGTTACCTTATATAGATGAAGTAATAACTTATATACAATTTAATGTGAATTATGCACTTTCTTGTATCGATTTAGAACCTATGTTTGATATTACAGAAAATGATGTAAATCCAATAGTTATGAATGGATATTCTACGGAAACTAAAACTCACGACTTTTTTTCAACTAAAGGAAATGGATATATAAAAACTACTAAAGTTGAAGAACTTGAAGACGAAGATTTTTATTTTTAAATTTTTAGAATATAAATCAGTACTTTTATAAATAATATAACTACTAAATGATTTAGAGGAGGATTTATGAAAAGAAAATTAAAATTTATAAGTGCTTTATCTTTGGTAGTTATATTATCTAGTGTTGGTTGTGGCAATAAAGAAGCTGATGATAATGCAAGTACTAATAATACTACTAATACAACACAACAACAAAATGCTACTGAAGATACTGCATATGTAGACAAATATTATCAATTCTATGGAGATTATATGACTCCTTTAGGAACTTATGGTTTTTATAATACACCAGACTTAACTATAGAATACTATAATGAAAATGAGTATCCTGGAAATAAAAAATATGTAGAAGACTTAAAAGCTGCTTATTTAGATAGTAAAGAAAAAATTCAATTATTCGTAAATTCTTTAGAAAATGAATTAGATACTGAAGATGAAAAGCTAAATGAATTGAATAAAAATCTTATAGATTATGGGAAAAAGACTATCGAAAATATAGATGAAAAATTAAAAAAATTAGAAAGTTTACCTGAGGAAGCATATAACAAAGGCAAAGAAGAGTTTATAAGGTTTGTTGATGAATCTACTAAAGTGGAAAATGATATGAAAAATGATTTTGAAAAAGCATTAGATAATATGAAAGATGCTTTAGGTATAGACGACAATAACAATGATAATAACAATAAATAAAATATAATTGGATACATAACTGTGAATAAATAATTAAAATTTATGCATAGTTATGTATTTTTTTGTTTTATATGTTATAATAAGCTATCATATATAAAAAAGGGGAGAGATATGGTACATAAAATGGTACATAAAAAAGTTATATTTTTTACTATACTTTTTATTATTAATTTTTTCAGCATAGACTTATCGTATGGTTATGAAAGTAATATTATTAATGATAATGAAATAAATATATTAGTCATTAATTCATATGATGAAGATGATGAGTGGGAAAAAAACATTTTAGACGGATTTAGAGATGAAATAAATAAATTAATTTCTAATACAGTCAATATTTTTAATGAGTATGTAGATATTAGATACAGGAAAGATGATGAGTATATATTCGAAATTATAGATTTTTTTGAAAAGAAATATAAAGGAACGCATATAGATTTTATTTTTGCAATAGATGATGCTGCTTTTGAAATAGTAAAATATAAATTATTAGATAAAGATAGTATTTTTTATCTAAAAAATGTAATTTTTATAGGTGTAAATAAAACTAATGTAATCGAGTCTGAAAAACTAATGTATATGAATGGTATATTGCAAGATAGTAGTGCAAAATTAATAGATACAATACTTGGTATGCATAAAAATATAGATACGATTAATGTTTTAATTGATAATTTTGTTTATTCAAATGAAGTAAAACATGATATACAAGCCTTTAAGAGTTTATATAAAAGACCTATAAAAATAAATTTTATACAAAAAGATTGTATAGAAGATATAAAAGAGGAATTAGAAAAGAAAAAAAATGATAAAGATGAAGTTGTTATAATTAGTGGGATTTTTAAAGAAAGTAAATCGAATGAATATATGAGTGCATCTGATTCTATAAAAGAAATAAAAAGTATAACTGGTATGCCTATTTATACTACAAATGAATTTTACATAAATGAAGAAATTGTGGGTGGATATGTAACTAAAAGTGAACAACAAGGTATATATGCTGCAAAAGAGTTATATAATGCTATACAAGGTAATAAACATAATAGCAAATTTGCAACGTCTGAGGGTGTATTTATCTTTAATTATGATATGATATATGAGTACGATATAGATGTTAGTAATATGCCAAAACATATGGAAATATTAAATAGACCACTTGGTGCACCTATATTACCTAAAGAAATTTTATTACTTTTATACTTATTATTATTTTCTTCTATCGGTATATTTATTTATTTTATTAGATTATCAATTTGGAATAAAAAATTAGCAAATGAAAAACAAGTATCAGAACGTATTGAAAATGAAAGAAAAAAAATGAGAGCAAACTTCATTATTAATATGAGTCATGAACTTAGAACCCCTGTTAATTTAATGTTAATTACTAGTGATGTATCTTTGAAAAAACTTCGTA
>JAGHEK010000068.1 GCA_017889265.1 Romboutsia sp.
CATTTTTTTCGTCATATAAAATAGATTTGTTTTTTTCTATTTGCTTTACATAAAGTATTGATTTATAAGATATTTCTTTAGATTTGTTTTTCATATCATTTAGGATATTTGAAATGTTTTTATATTTATTTATGTATTCTGAAAGTTCTTTTTCTAAAGAGTAGTAATTTATTGGTTTTAATATATATCTTAAATTTTTGTTAATGTTCTTTGTTATATTAAAAACATCTGTTATTAGTATTTTGTGTACGTTAAAAAATTCTTTATCTGAGTCAGTTATTAGTATATCTATATCTTTATATTCAGTTTTTATTTTTGATAATGTATATCCTAAATTCTTATTTATAAAAAATTTTTTAAGCAGGTCTTCTAGTTCATCAATTAAATTATTATCTTTAGTTAAAATTCCTATATTTATCAAAATTTATCTCCTTTAAATATTTTTTAGGATTATTAACAAAATATGAATTTAATATAACGATTTGGTTAAAACTTTATAATGATTTAAATTAGTTAAATATTGTTAAGTAAAAGTCTTGTTAGACGTATTATATTAATGCAAAGAATATAGATGAGGAGAGGGATGAGATGAGCATAAATCCTATTAGATATAATTCTAATATAGAAAATGTATATAAAAGTAGTGCATCTAAAAAAGAAGAGGCTATCTCGCCTAAAAAAGATGTATTAGAAATTTCTTCTCTAGGAAGAAGTTTGAGTAATATGAATCTATATAATGAAAATATAGATGTTGACAGAATAAAAAATATAAAACAAAAAATAGAAAATGGAACTTATAGCATAGATTCTAATAAAATAGCTAATAAGATAATGAATAGTTTTGATGGGAAAATTTTTTAATTTTCTCTTTTTTTTAATCTTTTTCATATTAATTATATATTGAAAATTTGATGTTTATTTATTATAATGAATTCACGGATAAATAATTTATAAAATAAAATTAAATGTTTTATAGATAAAAATAAAAATCTATGATATAATACTCTTATTAAGGATATTGGGTTTTTAAATTTTATTCTTTATATAGTATTATTTTTTGATGAGATTTTAGAGCGGGTGAGGATAATCTTTTAAAGGATATTCTCTTTTTTATTATAGATTTTAAAGATGAGAAGACATATAGTATAAAATATAGTGTAATTTGTATATAAATTATATTGTAAAGAAAATTTGAGTTTTGGAGGGAGTTAAATGCAAACATATTTTTTGATGAAAATGGGGCTTAATGCTATGGATACAAGAAGTAGGGCCATAGCTCAAAATATTGCAAATATAAATGTTCCTAATTACAAAAGAAAGTATGTTGTTTTTGAAGATACATTAAAAGAAAATATGGATAATGCTAAAATAGAAGTTAAAGTTGATGAAGGCGGAACAATGAGAAATGACGGAAATAACGTTGATATAGAATATGAAAAAGTAAATCAAGCTGCTACAAGCTTAGAATATAATGCACTTGTTACTTTAACTAATACTAAAATTGCTATGACAAAAAGTGTAATAACGGGGAGGTAATTAAGTGAGTGTTTTTGGTGGAATGAGAATAAGTGCTAGTGCACTTACTGCAGAACGTTTAAGATTAGATGTCATATCATCTAACGTAGCTAATGCAAGAACTACAAGAACAGAAGATGGGGGACCGTATAAAAGAAAGATTGCTGTTTTTGAAGAAAATTATGATGAAAAACTAGGTATGCTTGGTATAAAAGCTACAGAGATAATAGATGATAAAACGCCGGTTAAAAAATTATATGAGCCTAATCATCCAGATGCAGACGAAGAAGGATATGTTGAGTATCCAAATGTAGACTTATTAGTTGAAATGTCGGATTTAATAGTAGCATCTAGAGCTTATGAATCTAACGTTGATACATTAAATGCACAAAAAAATATGATATCTAAAGCATTAGAAATAGGTAGATAAGAAAAGAGGGTTTTATGGAAATTTTAAATATTAATTCAAATATATTTTCAAATGCAGTTGAGAATAATACGATACCAAAACCTATAACTGCTAAAAAAGATGATAATAAATTAATTTTTGAAGAATATATAGAAAAAGGGATAGCAAAAGTTAACGAATCTCAAGTTACGGCAAATAATAAAATAGAATCACTTATAAAAGGTGAAGATGTTAGTATGCACGAAGTTATGTTATCTATTCAAGAATCTCAAATGTCTATGCAACTTATGTTAGAAGTTAGAAATAAGTTATATGATGCGTATCAAGAACTAAATAGAGTACAGTTGTAATCTATTTAAAAAGGAGAGATTATATGGACACAAAAGAAATAGCAAAAAAATCAAAAGAGTTTGTCAAGGATAAAACTGATAAATTTAAAGCACTAAAGACTACAAAGAAATTAGCACTAGGAGTTATAGTACTGGCTTTAATTTCTGCTATTATATTTGGTGTTAAATATGCAAAAGATAGTAAATATGGAGTTCTTTTTTCTGGATTAGAATCAAAAGATGCCTTATCTGTAACTCAAGAGTTAGAAGCTAAAGGCGTTGATATGAAAATAAAGGGTTCCACAATTTATGTACCAAAAGAACAAGTGGATAAGTTAAGAATAGAAATGTCTCCTATGATAACTAGTGGTTCACAGGGGTTTGAACTTATGGATGAAGGATCATCTTTTGGTCTTACTGATGAAGAGTTTGAAATTAAGAAAAACAGAATGATACAAGGGGAAATAGAAAGAACTATAAAGACTTTCCCGCAGATAGAAAATGCTAGAGTTCACTTAACTCAAGGACAAGAGTCAGTTTTTGCAGATGAAAGCATAGAAGGTAAAGCGGCTGTTTATATAACTATAAAAGATGGAGAAAAAATATCGGAAGAACAAGTAAGATCTATTATGTCTTTGGTTTCAGCTGCAGGACTTAATATTCCTAAGCAAGCTGTTGAAGTAATAGATCAAAATATGAACCTTTTATCAGAAGGTTTATTCGACGAAAATGGAAATGCAGTAGTAGCTCAAGGTGGAGGGCTTAATTTAGCAAGAAATGCAGAAAGAAGTTTAAATAAAGATTTAGAAAGATCGATAAAAGGTTTATTAGAACCAATATTCGGTGTTGGTAAAATAAGTGTAACTGTGAATTCAGATTTAAACTTTGATACTACTGAAACTACTCAAATAGTAGTTGATCCTAATAGAGTAGCTATACTTGAAGAAAGAAGTGAAAATACTTCAAAAGAGCCTAATCAATCAGGTGGAACTATTGACAATAATATGAGTGTTCAAGGTGTTGAAACTGAAAATGGCGAACAACAAACAAAAGAAGAACATTTAGAATTTTCAACAGGACAAACAGAAACTAAAACTATAAAAGCTCAAGGTGAAATAAATAGAATAACAGCATCTATTGCAATAAACTCAGAAATAGATGCAGGAACTATGAGAGATATAGAAGAAATGGTTGAAAATGCAGTAGGTATGGATGCTGAAAGAGGAGATAGCGTGTCTGTTGTTGCTATGAACTTTACTCCGGTTGATCTAGAAGATGAACAATTAGCTAAAGCTGAAGCTGAAAAGAAAAAGAAAATGTTAGTAGCAGGTGTTGTTACATTAGTGTTAGTAGCTTTAGGTGTAGGGGCTATGTTTATGATGAAGAAAAAGAAAAAGCAAGAAGAGCTTAGTGAAGATGAGGAGTTGGATTATATTAATCAACAAATTGAACAAATGGAAGGTAAGTTTGCAACAGGTGAAGATGATGCTGAAAGTATAAGTTTAGAGGATGAGGTAAAACAATTCTCTGCTGAAAATCCTGAGCAAGTTACAGAAATAATTAATAAATGGTTAAATGACTAAGGGAGGGGTTAAATTGGAACAATTAAATCAAGATCTTAATACACAACCAAACTCAGTTAATGCATTCGATTTAGGTAATATACCTAAATCGAGAAAAATATCAGGAGCAAGAAAAGCAGCTGTTTTATTACTTACTTTAGGAACGGATGTATCAGCTGGAATTCTTAAAAATTTATCTGATAAAAAAATTCAAAAAATAGGGGTTGAAATAGCTGGAATTGATGTTATAACAGCAAGAGAAAGAAGAGAAATACTACAAGAATTTATAGAGATAAATAAAGGAAAACAAGAAATTCTTGAAGGTGGTATGAAATCTGCTAAGACTTTATTAAGTGGTGCACTTGGTTCTCAAAGAGCATCTAAGTTATTAGAAGGTATAAAATATGATGCATATACAAGACTTTTTATGGCAGCAAGAAAAGCGGATGCATCACAAATACTTGCTTGTGTTCAAGGAGAAAGTCCACAAACTATTTCTATAATACTAGCACATATTCAACCTGAAAAAGCTGCAGCAGTTTTAAGTGAATTAAGTGATGAATTAAAGGCTGAAGTATCTCTTAAGTTAGGTACTCCATACTCTATATCTCCTTCAGTTATACAAACAATAGATAGGGCAGTTGAAGCTAAGTTATCTAAGCTTGGTCAAAGAGAAATGGAAAGCTCAGGAGGAATTAATAGCTTACTTGAAATACTTGCTAATGTTGATAGAAAAACTGAAAAGAGTATTCTTAAATACATTGAAGCTAGAAATAGTGAAATGGCAGAAGAAATTAAGGCTAATATGTTCGTATTTGATGATATTGTTAGACTTGATAATAGTGCTATACAAAAAGTTCTTAAAGAAGTTAATGTTAAGGATCTTGCATTTGCACTTAAAGGAGCTAATAAAGAAGTTGAAAAAGCTATACTTAAAAATCAATCTCAAAGAGCTGCACAAGCCCTTACAGAAGAAATATCTATGTTAGGTAAGGTTAAGATTTCTCAAGTTGAAGAATCTCAACAAAATATAGTAAATGTTGTTAGAAAACTTGAAGAAGCTGGGGAAATAAGTTTAGCTAAACAATCAGAAGATGAATTTATAATGTAATTAACAATTAAAGAGGTATGATATGGAAAAAGCAAATGTAAAAAAAGTATCAGTTAATTTTGTTGTTAATAAAAATGAAGATATAGAAAATCCTAAAAGAGATATTGAATCTGAGATAAATGAAAAATTAAAAAAAGCAGAAGAGGAAATAGAAAAAAAACTTGAAGAAGCTAATCGGAAGTATGAAGAAATAATAGAGAGTTCTAAAAAAGAAATCGAAAATCTAAAAGAAAAGATAAAAGAAGAAGCTAAGCAAGAAGCTTTGTTAGAATCAGAAGAAATAAAAAAACAAGCTTATGAAGAAGGATATGAAGAAGGTCAAAAAAATGGATATGAAGACGGATATAAAGAAGCTTATGAAGAAAATATAGAAAAAGCTAAATTGGAAGCTACTAATATAATAGATTTAGCTAATGAAGAATTAAAACAATCGAAAGAAAAAGTAGTTTCATATCTAAAAGAAAATCAAAAAAATATTGTTAATCTTATACTTGAAATAGCAGAAAAAGTACTAAGAGAAAGATTTGATAATCCTTCTTCTGTTAATAGTCTAGTTACAGAAGTTATAAACGAATATGAATTAAAGCAAAACTTTGTAATAAGATTAAACCCTATATACAAAGAAAATATAGAAAATGAATTAGAAGCGCTTAGAAAAACTAAAAAAATAAATGATGATGTATTTGTGTTAGTTGATGAAAATATCAAAGAAGGAAATTTAATTATAGATACTGAAAATGGAAAAATTACTACTGGAATAGACACTATATTAGAAAAAATAAAAGAGGAGTTACTATGAATATAGACTTTGAAAAACTAACTAATAAAGTGAAAAATATACCAACTACTGTATGTGAAGGTAAAGTTAAAAAAATAATTGGACTTACTGTTGAAGTTGAAGGTATAAAGGCTTTTGTTGGAGAGTTGTGTGAAGTATATAATAACTTTGGAAATCCAATAGAATGTGAAGTAGTTGGATTTAGAGATGGATACGTTATACTTATGCCACTTGGAGAATTAGCGGGTATAGGACCAGGGTGTAAAGTAATAGCAAAAGGTATACCTCTTAGTGTTAAATGTAGTGATGACCTTTTAGGTAAAATTTTAGACGGTATAGGAAATCCGATAGATAAAGATGTAATAATATCTGGTGAAAGATATAGTTTATTTAATGAGCCACCAGATCCTATGAGAAGACCTAGGATAACTAATATAATGCCTACAGGAATAAGAGCAATTGATGGATTTTTAACTTGTGGGGAAGGTCAAAGAATAGGTATATTTGCAGGAAGTGGTGTTGGTAAAAGTACAACACTTGGGATGATGGCAAGAACTGCAAAAGCAGATGTTAACGTTATTGCACTTATTGGAGAAAGAGGTAGAGAAGTGCTTGATTTTATCGAAAGAGATTTAGGTGAAGAAGGTATGAAAAAATCTGTAGTAGTATGTGCTACTTCTGATAAATCTCCTCTTGTAAGATTAAAAGGTGCTTTAACTGGAACTGCAATAGCAGAATATTTTAGAGACCAAGGTAAAAAAGTTTTACTTATGATGGACTCTGTAACTAGATTTGCTATGGCACAAAGAGAAGTTGGTCTTGCAATAGGTGAACCACCTGCTCAAAAAGGATACACTCCTTCAGTTTTTGCTATGCTACCAAAACTTATGGAAAGAACGGGAACTTCTGAAAAAGGTTCTATAACTGCATTTTATACTGTATTAGTTGATGGTGATGATTTTAATGAACCTATAGCAGATACTGTAAGAGGGATACTTGATGGACATATAGTTTTATCAAGAAAATTAGCTCACAAAAATCATTATCCTGCAATAGATATATTAAATAGTGTTAGTAGACTTATGAAAGAAATAGCGACTGATGAACATAATAAAGCTGCATCAGATGCAAGAGATATACTTGCAACTTATAAAGAGGCAGAAGATTTAATTAATATAGGGGCATATGAAAAAGGTTCTAATAAAAATATAGATAAAGCAATAGACTATATAGATATTGTTAATGGATATTTAAAGCAGGGAGTAAATGAGAGTACTCCTTTTGATGTAAGTAAAGAAACTCTTATAAATATGTTTTGAGGTGAATAGATGAAATATAAATTCAAGCTACAAAAACTATTAGATATAAGAATAAAAGAAGAGGAAGAAGCAAAAATAGCATATGGTAAAGAACAAAACAAAAAAAATATGCTAGAAAATAAATTAGATGATTTAAAATCAAAGTATAATGAATATAACAATATGAGTAATATAAAAGATATTGTTACTCAAAAAATAACGTTAAATTATTTGGAAGTTCTGATAAAAAATATAGAGGAAACTAATGAAGAACTTATAAAGCAGGAAGAAAATATAAAAAAAGCTAAAGAAGATTTTATACAAAAACAAATAAAAAGAAAATCTCTTGAAACTTTAAAAGAAAAACAAATAAATGAAATTAAAAAAGAGGAAGAAAGAATAGAGCAACTAAATAATGATGAGTTTGCTCTTTATGCTTATTTGAGAAAAAAAGAAAAGGTGTCGTGATATTAATATGAGTTTAGATTTAATGTTTATTAATAATTTAAAAAATCTTAATTTGCAAGATACTAAAGTTGATATAAAACCGACTAATAAAGTTCAAAATAATCAAGATAAAAATAACGTGGATAAATCTGAAGAGAAAGATTTTGATAAATATTTATCTGATGTAGATAAAGATACTAATGTTGATAAAAATAATAAAACTGAAAATGAAAAAGTAGATAATATAGATAAAGATAGTGAAACTAAAAAAGAAGATTCAGATGAAATTTTAAATAACTCTATTATACAAGGGTTAATTTTTTTACTACAAAATGTCGAAAAAAATAGTAATTTGAATGATATTATAATGAATATTGATAAGTTAAAGCAAATCGATTTATCTAGTATAGAAAATTTATTTGTTGACTCTGATAAATTTGAATTTTTAAAAGAAATAATTTCTGATATAAGAAATAGCGAAAGTATAGACTTATCAAGCTTAGACATGGATATACTAGAAAAGGTTGAAAATTTAGAATTAAAGGATATGCAAAAACTTGATAATATACTACAAGAACTTGCAAAAAGCGACAAAAAAGAGTATAATATTAATGTAAATTTAAGTAATGATGATTATGAAGGGTTAGAAAATAGTGCATCTATGTTTAGGAGCAATATTTTTGAAACTAAAAAAGATGATACAGAATTATCAACTTTAGAAAGTTTCTTAGATGTTAATTATAATAGTCAAGTTCAAAATATTACTAAAAATGATGCTAATTCTGATGTAGAGGTAGTTAAAGCTCCTACGGTTATAAATCAACAAACAATAAATGATGATGTAATACAAACTATAAGATACGTAAGAGCTAACGGAATTGAAGAAATAAAAGTTAAAATAAGTCCGAGAGAACTTGGAGATATGGTAATAAAATTAACTAAAGATACAGAATTAAATTCTAAAGTGGTTATAGAATTGACTAATAAGGATGCATATGAATTAGTAAATAGGAATTTAGCAGAGATAACAAAACATTTAAGTGATTCAAATATAGATATTAAAGATGTTGTTGTTACTATTAATGCAGATGATAAGAATCTAGAAAATGATAATTTTGGAAGTGAATTTGAAAGACATAATCAAGAAAATAAAAAGAATAAAAAGATACACATTGATGAAAATGATTTTTTAAATACACATGAAGAATTATTAAGTGATGATACTTTAAATATATTAGCTTAGGAGGTATTATGGATACTACAATAACTTCTACTAGAAGCATTTCTTCTAGTGTAACTGAAAATGGAACTCCGATTGTTCAGGCTGGAGAGGAAAGTAATAAGGATTTATTTTTAAAGCTTTTAGTTGCACAAATGCAAAATCAAGACCCATTTAATCCTCAGGATCCAACACAGTATGTTACACAGTTATCTCAGTTTACTATGATGGAAGAAACTATGGACTTAAACGATAATATTGAATTGATGCTAGGAATTAACAATGGTTTATTAGTTAATTCGGCTATGAGTGGTGCAACAGCCATTATAGGAAAAGAAGTTGAAGCATATGCTCCAAAAACTAATGAAGAAAATACAGAAAGTGGAGAAACAACAGAAGGATCTACAACTATAAAGGGTAATGTGGAGAGTGTTGAGATAAAAGATGGTGTTGTTTATATGAATATTAGAAATAAAGAGAATGATGAGTTAGTTTCTATTGAATACGCAGCACTTATAAAAGTTAATTAACAGAAAAAGACATTTTTATTAAGGAGAGTTAAAAGTATGTTAAGATCAATGTATTCAGGAATAAGTGGAATGAAATCTAATCAAACTAAGCTTGATGTTGTTGCAAATAACGTTGCTAACGTTGGAACTACTGCTTTTAAGAAATCTAGTGCTAGATTTACTGATGCACTTTATCAATCAGCTTTATATGCAAGTTCTCCAGGAGGAACAGCAGATAATGGATTAGTGCTAGGAGGAGTTAGTCCAGGTCAAGTAGGTATTGGTGTTAAGGTAAGTGGTATATTTAAAAATATGGTACAGGGTGCTATACAACCAACAGGAAGACCTACAGATTTAGCAATAGATGGAGATGGATTTTTTACAGTTTCTATGCCAGGGGGACAGGTTGCATATACAAGAGATGGTTCATTTAGTTTAGATTTAAATGGTAACTTAGTAACTGCAGATGGTTATAAAGTTGTTAATAAAATAACTAATCCAGATGGAACTATAGTACCTCCAGGTAGCGATGCGTATGATGTTGATACTGATGGAGATGGTATAAATGATTCTTGTGCTGTTCAAATACCTAAAGAAGTTTACTATATAAAAGATGGTGTAACTGGACTTGATAAGTATAAAGGTCAGACTATTATGAAAATAAAAGATAATAATGGTGATGATAAGTACACTCTTTTAGATGGAACAGATATTACAAATGATATAAATGGAGCCATAGGAGGAAATGGTACATTTAATGATATACTTAGAATAAAAAAGGTTGTAAACTTTAATATATCAAAAGAAGGTAAAGTATCTTATTTACTTGAAGATGGAAGTAGATCTCCTCAAACTGATACTGCAGGTCAACCTTTAGAATCACAACAACAATTAACTATATCTATATTCCAAAATGCAGAAGGATTAGAGCAATTAGCAGGAAATCTTTACTCTGTTAGTGCAAACTCTGGTAATGCAATAACTGGAGCTGTAAGTGGTCAAATAAATCAAGGGGCAATAGAAATGTCAAATGTTGATTTATCAGAGGAATTTACTGAGATGATAGTAACACAAAGAGCTTTCCAAGCATCTAGTAAAGTAATAACTACAAGTGATGAATTATTACAAGAAATAATGAACCTAAAAAGATAATAGGAGGAATTAATAGATGAATAAAACGGATATTCTAACCCCTATTGGATTTGTTGTTGCATTTGGGCTTGTTATATTCGGTATAATGGTCGGAGATAAACTAGGTTTAGGTCTTAAACCATTTATAGATGTACCTTCTCTTGCAATAACTGTTGGAGGGTCTTTAGGAGCACTTCTTGTAACTTTTACTATGGACGAGATAAAAGACATACCTAAAGCATTAAAGGCTTGTATGTTTTCTACTAATATAAATAAAATTGATTTAATAAATCAGTTTAAAGATATATCAAAAAAAGTTAGATCAGAAGGTGTTTTAGCACTTGAATCTTCAATAGGTGAAATAGAAAATGATTTCTTAAGAAAAGGACTTGAGTATGTAGTTGATGGAATGGATGCAGAAGTCACTAAAACAATACTTGAAACAGAAATTTCTGCAGTTGAAACTACTTATGCAAGATATTCTAGATTATTTAAATTATGGGGGTCATTTACTCCAGCATTCGGGATGGTTGGTACTCTTATAGGTCTTATACAAATGCTTGCAGACTTAGGAGATGCTAGTGCCATAGCAGCAGGTATGGGTGCTGCCCTTATAACTACATTTTATGGTGCATTATTTGCAAATGGTATATTTAACCCATTAGGATTTAACGTTGAAGTTAAAGGTGAAAAAGAAGTTGAAATTCTTGAGATGATGATGGTTGGTATTTGTAGCATTCAAAATGAAGTTAGTTTACCAGTTTTAGAGGCTAATTTACTTTGTTATTTAAATGCTACTGAAAAGAAAGCTTTTGAAGAGGCTGGAGGTGCTTAAAATTGGCACGTAAAAAGAAAAAAGGCGATGAGATTAATACAAACGCTTGGATGGATACTTATGCTGATACAGTAACCTTGTTATTGACATTTTTTATATTACTTTATTCTATATCATCAGTCGATGCTCAAAAGCTAAAAGAATTAGCTTTAGCACTTCAACAAGCATTAGTTGGTAAAGATAGTGTATACGAATTAGGTAGCCTTGAGGAAATTAAAATAGAAAAAGGTGATAAAGAGGCGGAAAAACAGTCCGAAAAACCACCAGGAGAACAAGGGCAAAATCAAGCTCAAAACAATACTTCTCAAGAACCTTTAAATAAAGATGAATTAAAAGAGACTTTAGAGGAAATAATAGAACAGAAGAATTTAGCAGATTCGATAAAATTAGTTGAAGATGAAAAGGGGATTATCCTACAACTTCATGAATCATTACTATTTGATTCTGGTAAAGCTCAGCTTAAAGCTACTGATGATATATTAGATGCTTTAAATACTATAATAAATAGTGTTTCTAATAATGTTTTAATAGAAGGTAATACAGATAATACACCTATACACACTTCGGAATTTCCTTCTAACTGGGAATTATCAACTGCTAGAGCTGTCAGTGTTGCAAGACATTTTATCGACTGTGGTGTTGAACCAAAAAGAATTACAGTTAAAGGATTTGGAGAATACAATCCAATAGCAGAAAATGATACTCCTGAGAATAAATCGTTAAATAGAAGAGTCGATATACTTATTTTAGATGAAGAAGGAGCTAATTAATGGGTGATACTTTTAAATATATAATAGATATGTTAGTAGCTTTACCTATAATATTAATACTTATAATAGTATCTATAAGACTTGCAAGATTTAACCTACTAAACATAGAGAATACTCGGTATACTAAAGTATTAGAAAAAATAATAATAAGTAAAGATACTCAAATATCTATATTAAAAATGGGTGATGAAGGCTTAATTTTAGCATCATCACCCTATAAAATAGAAAAGATAAAAGAATTATCTAAAGAAGAAATAAATATAATCGAAGAAAAAATAAAACAAAACAAAATAAATAAAGATAATTTTAAGTTTGATTTAAAAAATATAAAAAAGTATAGAGGTGATTAAAGGGTGGAGGAATTAGGTAATATTTTAAGTTATAGCCAACAAGATTTAACCCCTTTAATACAATTATTCTTAATTCTTACGCTACTTATGTTTTTACCGGTAGCTATATTTATGTTAACATCTTTTGTAAGAATAATTGTCACATTTTCATTTATAAAATCAGCATTAGGAGCACAACAATCAATACCAAATCAAGTCTTAATTGGTGTTGCAATAGTTATGACTATATTTATAATGGCACCTACGATTGAAAAAATAAATGAAACTGCTATAAAACCTTATTTGGAAGAGGAAATTAAATTTCAAGATGCATTGCTTGAAGCAGAAAAGCCTATAAAAGCTTTTTTACTTGAACAAACTAGAGAAACAGATATTGAATTATTTTTAGAAAATGCTAAAATCGATAAAGAAAGCATAACAAGAGATAATATACCTTTATATGTATTAGTTCCAGCATTTGCTATAAGTGAGTTGAAAACTGCATTTCAAATAGGATTTTTAATATATCTTCCATTTTTGCTCATAGATTTAGTTGTTGCAAGTACTCTTATGGCAATGGGGATGATGATGCTTCCACCAGTTATGGTCTCATTACCTTTTAAGTTATTACTTTTTATAATGGTAGACGGCTGGAATCTATTGATAAAATCTTTAATTTTAAGTTTTGGTTAAGGAGATAGTAATATGAGTGAAAATATGGTAATGAGTATAGTAAAGGAAGGTTTATATACTAGTATGATAGTAGCTGGACCTATTCTTATTCTTACACTTTTAATAGGACTTATAATAAGTATAATTCAAGCAACAACACAAATTCAGGAGCAAACTTTAACATTCTTACCTAAACTTATAGTAGCAGGTCTAGTACTTGCAGTTGGAGGTAATTGGATGTTGAATGAATTAATTAAATTCACTAATAAAATTATGAATATGATATCAGTTATAAATAGGTAAAAGTATGTTATTAGCATTTATTAGAGTATCAACATTCTTTTTTTCTATGAATATAATGTTTCCAGCAGGAACACCGGGACCATTTAAAATAGCATTTTCTTTTATTATGTCATTAATAATATCTATAGGTATTGATTTAAATGTTGAAATTGCTAATATGTATATACTTATATATATGGTTATAATGGAATTCTTGACAGGATTAGCATTAGGATATATGACGAGTTTATGTTTTAATGGATTAAAAATTGCAGGTTCAATGATGGATATGCAATTGGGTCTTATGATGGCTAGTATGTATGATCCAAATTCTCAAAGTCAAACGACGTTGATATCGAATATAACCCATTGGATGGGTGTTGTGATTTTTTTTATAATAAATGGACATCACATATTAATTAAGGGGATTCAACATAGTTTTGAAATAATAAAAGTTGGTGAACCTATTTTTCTTAGTAATTTTGATTACATAGTAAATGTTTTTGTTGAAGTGTTTATCATAGGATTTAGAATATCAATTCCGATTATGCTAGCACTTTTTATGAAAGATTTAATACTTGGACTTATATCAAAAAGTGTACCTTCTTTAAATGTAATGATGATATCTATGCCACTTAAAATACTTGTAGGTATCCTATTTTTTATAATGGGATTACCTTTTATAGGCCAAGAAATAGCAGATCTTTTATCTAATATAAGAGAAATATTAGAAGGTACATTAAGTGTGGGAGCATTGCCACTTGGAATAATTTTATCTAATGATGATAAGACAGAAGAACCTACTCCTAAAAAGTTAAGAGAAGCTAGGAAAAGTGGTAACATAGCTAAAAGTCCAGAAATTTCTACTGCGATTACTCTTATCGTAATGATAGTAGTAACATTATCTATGTCTGATAAAATATTTGTTGCTTTAAAACAAAACTTAATACATTATCTTGATTATGGATTTAGTTTTGAACTAAATAAAGCAACACTATATGTACTTGTAAAGGATTTTTTAATATCTTTTTCTAATATATTTTTCCCAATAGGTATTATGATATTAGTATCTGGATTAGTTGGTAATTTAATTCAAACCAAAATGCTTTTTACTACTGAACCAATAAAACCTAAATTATCGAAATTAAATCCTTTAAACGGATTTAAAAATATGTTTTCAGGAAGAGCTTTTGGACAGTTGATAAAAAGTATAGCAATAATAGTTATACTTTTTTATATAGGTGAGTCTTATTTTAATGATAATTTTATAGGTATAATAAAAAGCTCTAATATAAGTATAGATTACCTTTATCCAACTATAATAAAGCTTGTTGGAGATCTATTAAAAAAGATTGCTATGGCTATGGTAGTCATAGCCGTACTAGATTATGCTTATCAAAAATATAATCATAAGAAAAGTCTTAAGATGACTAAACAAGAAATAAAAGAAGAATTCAAACAAGCAGAAGGAAATCCTGAAATAAAAGGTAAGATTAAACAAAAACAAAAAGAAATGGCTAGAATGAGAATGATGCAAGCAGTACCTACTGCCACAGTAATTGTGACCAATCCTACTCATATATCTATTGCAATCAGATATGAAAGAGGTAGAGATGAAAGTCCTGTTGTTGTTGCAAAAGGTGCGGATAACGTTGCTTTTAAAATAAGAGAAATAGCAAAAGAACACAAAATACCAATTATTGAAAATAAGCCTCTTGCAAGACTTATGTACAAAGAGATTGAGATAGATGAACAAATACCAGAGAGTATGTATAAAGCAGTTGCTGAAGTCTTAGTGGCTGTTTATAAAATGAAAAATAAACTTTAGAAAGTTATAAAAGAGGTTATAAAATGAATTCGAAAAAGAGATTAGATATAATAGTTGCTTTTGGTATTTTAGGTATAGTACTTATGATAATAATACCTTTACCAACTTTTTTACTGGATACTCTTTTAGCTGTAAATATAGGGTTTTCAGTTCTTATATTACTAATGACTCTTTTATCAACTAGTACACTTGAACTATCTATATTCCCGACAATATTACTTGTTACAACACTTTTTAGATTGGCACTTAATATATCTTCAACAAGGCTTATTTTAAGTCAAGGTACTGCTGGAAATGTAATTGAAGCATTTGGTAGTTTCGTTGTTGGTGGAAACTATGTTGTTGGGGTTGTAATATTTCTAATAATAATGATAGTACAGTTTATGGTTATAACTAATGGTTCTGGAAGGGTTGCAGAGGTTGCAGCTAGATTTACGCTTGATGCTATGCCTGGTAAACAGATGAGTATAGATGCTGACTTAAACTCAGGTGTTATAGATGAAAAAACTGCCATTAGAAAAAGAAAAGAATTACAACAAGAAGCCGATTTTTATGGAGCTATGGACGGGGCATCTAAATTCGTTAAAGGAGATGCTACGGCTGGTATAATAGTAACACTTATAAACGTATTAGGTGGTATAATAATAGGTATAGTAATGCTTGATATGGACTTTATGGAGGCTATTCAAACCTACGTTAGATTAACCATAGGTGATGGTCTTGTAAGTCAGATACCAGCACTATTAATATCTACATCAGCAGGTATATTAGTAACTAAAGTAAGTGGAGAAGAAAACTTTGGTAATCAGTTTGGTAAACAGTTAATATCAATACCTAAAGCAATAGCTATGACTGGTGCAGTATTATTAGTTTTAGGTCTTATGCCGGGACTTCCAACTTTATCATTCTGGTCTTTAGGAATTGGAGCCGTTGCTCTTGCATTTTTCCTTAATAAAGATGAAGCTAAAAAGAAAGAAGAGGAAAGTATCTCTCAAATAGAAGAAATAGAAACAAAACCTTCTACACCAGATATGGCAGAAGATGTTTCAAAACTTATTAGTGTTGAGCCAATAGAAGTAGAAATAGGTTACGGACTTATTCCTTTAGCTGATGAAAGTAGTGGTGGAGATTTATTACAAAGAATAGTTTCTGTAAGAAGACAATGTGCAATAGAAATGGGTATAGTTGTTCATCCTATAAGAATTAGAGATAATTTACAATTAAATCCTAATCAGTATTGTATAAAAATAAAAGGAAATACTATGGCAATACACGATTTGATGCCAACGATGTTACTTTGTATGAATCCTATGGGAGCTGATATAGATATAGAAGGTATAAAGACTAAAGAACCTACTTTTGGTCTTGATGCACTTTGGATAGATAAAGAAAAAGCTGAAGAAGCTGAACTTAGAGGATATACGGTTGTAGACCCAACTACTATACTTGTAACACATCTTTTAGAAATAATAAAAAATAAATCTTATGAACTAGTTGGAAGACAAGAAGTTAAATCTATTGTTGATTCTATGAAAGAAAGATATAGTGCAGTAGTTGAAGAGCTTATACCAGATTTAATGACTATTGGAGAAGTTCAAGCGGTTTTACAAAATCTATTAAAAGAAAAAGTTGCTATAAAAGATAGAGTAACTATTTTTGAAACTTTAGCAGACCATGCTAGAAATACAAAGGATATAGAGTTATTAACAGAATACGTTAGAATGGCTATGAGTAGAAGTATTTGTTCTGAACTTACAGATGAAAATAATTCTATTGTTGTTGCAACATTATCACCAGAAGTTGAAAATATAGTAAGTACTAATCTTCAACGTTCTGTAAATGGTACTTATCCTGCTATAACACCAGATATTACAAATAGCATTTTTGCATCAATTCAAGGTATAATAGAAGAGGTAGATTTTAATAATAATAGACCGATAATATTAGTTTCACCAAAAATAAGGGCACCTTTTAGAAAATTAGTTGAAATGGTGTTTCCTCAGGTTACAATATTATCATTAAATGAAGTACCAAATGATATTCAGATAAAAGCACAAGGTGTTGTTAATATATAGTAGGGGGTGTTGTTTATGAGTATATACAACAAAGAAGAACTTATAGTTAATAATATGCCACTAGTAAGATATATAGCATCAAGGTATCATACTAAAAAAATAGGTATAGATTATGAAGATTTAGTAGGATATGGAACTATAGGGCTGATAGATGCTACTGAAAAGTTTGATGAGAAAAAAGGTGTTAAATTCTCAACATTTGCATCTATGAAAATAACTTCTGCTATAATAGATGAAATAAGAAGATATATGCCAATATCAAGAAATTATATGGCTAAAACTAAGGAGTATAATAAAGCTGTTGATTTTTTACAAAATAAATTTTTAAGAGAACCTAGTAAAAAAGAAATAGCTGAATATATGGATATAAGTGAAGATGAACTTGAAGTAATAATTCTAAAAAATCAGACTTTATCAACAACTTCTTTAGATAATACTATATTTGAAGATGAAAAAGAAATAAAACTGATAGATACGATAGAAGATGAAAATGTTTTGTCTCCAAGTGAGTTAGTGGAAAAAGAAGAATTAACTAAAATAATGGCCAAGGCATTAGATACATTGAAAGAAAAAGATAAAATGGTGTTATCTCTTTATTATTACGAAGAATTAACGTTAAAAGAGATAGGTCTTATACTTGGTATATCAGAATCTAGAGTTTCACAGTTAAATAGTAGAGCTTTAGGAAGATTAAAAGAGGCTATGAGAAAAATAAATTATATAGAATAGGGAGGGAGTTTTATGTTAAGAGGATTATATACATCTGTTTCGTCAATGATAACACTTGAGTCTAGACAAGCAGTGATAAATAATAATATAGCTAATATAAATACTACTGGTTATAAAGATGAAAAATTAATAACTAGAACTTTTGATGATGTTATGTTATCAAATTTCGAAAATTATGAAGATGGTATAGCTTATAGACAAGATTTGGGTGAAATGTCTTTTGGTACTGCAATTGATCATACAAAAACTAATTTTAATCAAGGAACTCATTTTCAAACGGATAATAACACAGACTTTGCTTTAATGGGAGATGGATTTTTTGAAGTAAGAGATAATAATAACAATTCATACTACACAAGAGATGGTTCATTTGTAATAAGTAATGAAGGGTATCTTACAACATCTCAAGGACATCAAGTTATGGGTATTAATCCTCAAACAGGACAAAAAGAACCAATATTTGTAGGGAATGATAGAATTTCTATAAATCAAGCAAATGAGATAACTGTAAATGATAGAAAATATAAGTTAAGCATAGTTAAATTTGAAGACAATCAAAAGCTAAAAAGAGCATCTAATAACTTATATACAGGGGAAGGTGCTACACAAGCTCAAAACGTTCAGGCAAGACAAGGATATCTAGAAGGTTCAAATGTTGATTTTATAACAGAAACAGTTTCTCTTATGGAAACTATAAAAGAATTTGAAGCAAATCAAAAAGTTATGCAAACTATAGATACAACTCTAGGTAAAATTGCTAGCGAGATAGGCAGAATATAATTGGAGGTTTATGTATGTATAATATAGCTCACATAAATACTACGGCAATGCATGCAACACAAAATAGGATAGATGTAATATCAAATAATATGGTTAATGCACAAACTACGGGATATAAAAAATTAGAAATAGGTTTTGCTGATTTATATACGGAAACTTTAAATAAGAGATATTATCCAACTATTGATAAATCTTCGGATTTTGGAACGGGAATTAGGACAACTGAAGCCGTAAGGCGATATGATCAAGGTGGATTAAAAAATACTGGTGTAAATACTAATATTGCAATAGAAGGAGAAGGATTTTTTAGAGTTATTACTACAAGTGGAGAAATAGCATATACTAGAAACGGAGAATTTAAATTAGATGCACTTGGAAGAATTGTAGATGATAGAGGAAATTTTTTAGATATAGAACTTAATAACAATTTAAATGTACAAGAACTTAATTTATCTAATGGAGATTTAACCATAAGTAAAGTAGGAGAAGTGTACTTTAATGGAGAACAAATAGGTAAAATTAATTTATATAAGCCACAAGGAAGTACTGACTTAATATCTAGTGGTGACAGTTTATTTACTACAAAAGAGGATGGAGTAATGGAAGTATCTAATAATTATAAAGTACACCAAGGTTATTTAGAAATGTCAAATGTTAGAATGGAACAAGAAATGACAAATCTTATATTAGCGCAAAGAGCATTTCAATTCAATGCAAAGGGGATTCAGGCTGCTGATGAAATGTGGGGAATGATAAATAATCTTCAAGGAAAATAGTCTAGGAGGACGATTTAATGAGTGAAGTAAAAGTATATGACTTTAAAAAACCACAGAGGTTTTCGACTGATAATTTAAGATTCGTATCTGTAATAACTGAGGAATATTGTAAAAGTTTGACAAGTTTTATGGCGTATGAATTAAAAAGACCAAAGTTTAATTGTAAATTAGATAAGGTTGAACAAACAAACTACGATGAATTTGTTAGTATGATAGATGAAGATGCTGTAATAGTTGAATATGACATGAAACCTTTAGTTAAGAATGTCATATATCAAATAGATAAGGAAATAGCACTTATACTTATAGATTTAATATCAGGTGGAGACGGAATTATAACTAATTTTTCAAGAGAAATAACAGAAATTGATAAAGCACTCATAAATTATACTGCAAACCAATTTTTATCAAATCTTCATGTAATAGAAACTTGTACTAGTAATGAAGTTGCAAATGTTAATAAAAATATAGCTGCAAGTAGAAAATATCCTATAAGTGAATCTGTTATTGTTGCTCATATGAGTATACACGAAGATGATAAAGAATTAGGCAAAACTTGTTTTTGTATGCCATATACTTGTATGGAACCTGTATTATCGCAGATGGAAACTAAAAAATTATTTAGAGATAAGGATATAGAATACGATTCAGAATTCACTAATGCTATATATAAAAATGTTTGTGGTACAACATCAGAAGTATCTGTTCAGTTAGGTGAAACAGGGATCAACGTAAAAGATTTACTTAATTTAAGTGTTGATGATATAATAACATTGGATAATGATATTAATGATGAGATACCGATATTCGTTGAAAGATCTAAATCTTTTATGGGTAAACCAGGATTGATAAAAGATAAAAGAGCTGTAATAATAACAGATATTATAAGAAAGGAAGAATAGTTAATGAGTGACAATTTTGAAAGAGTCTTAAACATAGAACTTAAAGTTAACGTTGTTCTTGGAAGAACAAAGATGACACTGAAAGATATTTTTGAGTTATCTAAAGGTTCAGTTATAGAGTTAGATAACTCTGAAGATCAAGAAGTAGAAATATATGTTAATAATAGAAAAATAGGATATGGACACGTAGTAATAGTAGGCCAAAAATTTGGTGTAAAGATAACGAGCATTTTAGGTGAAGATGAGTTAGTAAAGACTATAAGCTAATCTATATAGCAAAGGGTGAGTAATATGAGTACAGTGTTAAAAACAAAATATAATAGCACAGGTATACGATGTGTAGATGCTTGTTTACAATATGGAGAATTAAGATTTATAAGTAATGACGGAACTCCGACGAAAATAGAACTACCCCTTGATAAGTATGATGATGCGATATTAGAATTTGAAGAAAGAATAAATGAAGGTTTAACAAGTAACAATATAAGACCAGAAGATATTCTAAGAAAGGGTAGTGTAACCTATAATCAAGCTAAAAAATTTGCAGAAGAAGGAAAGATAAGGGGAATAAATCACTACCCTATAGATGGAAGTATAGAATGTGATAATATACTAGGTATTAGTGGAGTTGTTGAATATGCACTTGCTAGATGGGAAGGTCTTGATAAAGCAGAAGCTGTTAAAAAAGGTGTATTAAGAGCTATAAAAGTAAATGGAGAAGATTTTGTTAGATCTATGAACTTTGGAAATGACATTGATATAAATCAGTGTTATATGCTTGCAAAATCAGCAAAAAGCATAGACAATATAATGGATATAAAGCTTTATCAACCTAAACATTTTAATATAGGTACTAAGATATATAATAGTGTAAATGAAAAAAACAGAAAATATAGTGGATTTGATATAAAAGATTTGAGCAATCTTGAATCAAAGGATATAATAGTAGGTATTTTAGGTGCTTTATTATCATTTGCATTGATACAGATAGTAACTAATTTTGGGGCATTACTTGGAAATAATACGATTTATTTTATTATAAGTGCTATCTTGACAACTATTGGTGGTATTATTAGTATTGCTATATTCAAAAATGCCTCATCAAAAAATAATAATTTTTCTGGTCAAGATATAATAAACATGTTCGATGAAGAACTGGATAAAGCTGTATATGAAAATTTACTTACTTATAAGGAAATGCAATTAATACTTGAGAATATTACTCAAGGTGATTTATCAAAAATTCTTGTAGATATGAGAGGAAGTGTAAATAAAAGGGCATCTGTTAATATAATTATGGAAAAGCAAACTAGATTTATATTGGATGCTAGATCTACTATTTCACTTCCTAGCACAGATGAAATAAAGCAAATTTTTATAAATATGGTTAATCAATATCAAGGAAAATTAGATATAAATTACGATATAAAAAAGGTAACAAAAGAAAGTGCTGAATAAGATAATTAGTTAAAAAAGCTAATTGTCTTTAACATATAAATAAAAGGAGGGTTATATATGAGAGTTATAATAATTGGAGGAGTTGCAGCTGGAATGAGTGCTGCTGCTAAACTTAAAAGAATGAATAAAGATGCACAAGTTGTAGTTTATGAAAAAACTGATATAGTTTCTTTTGGAGCTTGTGGATTACCTTATTTTGTTGGAGGATTTTTTGACAATCCAAATAATATGATAGCTAGAACTCCAGAAAAATTTAAAGAAAGTGGAATAGAGTTATTCATAAACCATGAAGTTTTATCAGTAGACTTTGATAATAAAAAAGTTATAGTAAAAGATATAGAAAATAATAAAGAAATAGAAGATACATATGATAAGCTTATGATAGCGACTGGTGCAAGTGCTATAATACCACCTATAAAAAATGTTAAATTAAAAAATGTTCATACATTAAAGAATATGGAAGATGGAAAAATAATAAAAGAAATAATATCAAGCGATGAAATAAAAAAAGTAGCTATAATAGGTGCAGGATTTATAGGACTGGAAGCTGTTGAAGCTATGAAAAAACAAAATAAAGAAGTTTCTGTAATACAAATGGGAGAGAGAATACTTCAAGAAGTTTTTGATAAAGAAATAACTGATTTATTAGAAGCAGAACTAAGAAAGCATAAAGTAGATTTATACTTAAAAACTACTGTAACTGAATTAAAAGGTGATGATAAAGTAAAAAAAGTTATAACTGATAAAGGTGAGATAGATGCAGATTTAGTTATAATAGCTACTGGTGTAAGGCCTAATACATCATTTTTAGATTCATCAAAAATCAATATGTTAAAAAATGGAGCTATAATAGTTGATGAGTATGGAAAAACTTCTGTTAAAGATGTTTATTCAGCAGGAGATTGTGCTACTATAAAAAATATAGTGACAGGTAAAGATAGCTATATACCTCTTGCCACAGGTGCTAACAAATTAGGAAGAATAGTTGGAGAAAATTTAGCTGGTGAAAATAATAAATTCCAAGGTTCTTTAGCATCGAGTTGTATAAAGGTTATGGATATGGAAGCTGCAAGAGTAGGAATTGGGGAAAATGAAGCTAAAGACTTAGGGTTAAATTATAAAACAAAATTTATAGAAGATATGAATCAAACTAGTTATTATCCAGGTAGAGAAAAAATATATGTTAAAGTTATTTATAATAGCGATACTAAAGTTATACTTGGTGGTCAAGTTTGTGGTTATAAAGATTGTGTTCAAAGAGCTAACGTTTTAGCTTGTTGTATATTTAATAAAATGACTACAAATGAACTAGGAATGCTTGATTTATGTTATGCACCACCATTTGCTAGAACTTGGGATGTTTTAAATGTTGTAGGGAATGTATGTAAATAAGGGGGATTTTAAGTGGGGGATAAATCTTTTTTATCAGATTTTATGATGATAACTGATATAAGAACAGTTAGTTTTATATTTTTACTGTTTTTTACTTTCTTTATAGTTAAAAAAATGGAACAAAAGAAAGTAAAGTTTTCAACACGAACTATAATAGCTACTATAATAGGGTTAATTTTAGGTGTTATTATTCAGTTGGTAGCAGGACTTCCTAAAAATCCATCAGAAATAACTTGGATAAATGAAGTTACTAAGTGGTATGGATTGTTTGGTTATGGATTTATGGATTTACTAAAAATGTTAGTAGTTCCAATGATATTTTTTGCTATAACTAGAGTTATCATAAATATGAATGATGATAACTTAGGTACTTTAACTGGTAAAACAATAGGTATGTTACTTTTAACTACCGCTATTTCTTCTATTGTTGGTATTTTAGTTGCTAATTTATTTAGTTTAGGTGTTGGAGTAGATGTTTCAAATATACAAATTGATACAACTATGAAAGAAATAGTTCCTATAGTAGATACTATAAGAGATTTATTACCTTCGAATCCTGTAATGGCTATGGCAGAAGGGAAAGTGGTTGCAATAGTAATATTTGCTACATTTTTAGGAATGGCAGTTAGAAGGCAAAGAAAAAAATATCTTGAAACTATAAAGCCGTTTATTGATTTAGTAGAAGCTTGTTATAAAATTATAGTAAGTGTATCTATGACTATTATAAAGTTCATGCCTTATGCAGTAGTTGCATTACTTGCAAATACTATTGCAAGTAGGGGATTATCATCAATAATATCAGTTATGCAATTTATAGGGGCTTTATATATAAGTGTATTTATTGTATTTGTAATTCATTTAATACTAGTTTTATTAAGTGGAATAAATCCTTTAAGATACCTAAAAAAAGTTACAGAAGTTCTTTTATTAGCTTTTACATCTCGTTCTAGTTTAGGAACTTTACCTGTAACAATAGATAAACTTACAAATAGCATTGGAATAGAAGAGGGTACTTCTAGTTTTGTTGCTAGTTTGGCTGCAAATATGGGGATGAATGGTTGTGCAGGTATTTATCCAGCACTTATGGCTGTTACAGTAGCTAATATGGCAGGTATTGACTTGAATATGAGTTTTTACTTTATGTTAGTTTTTGTTATAACTATAAGTTCATTAGGCATAGCAGGATTACCAGGTACTGCAACAATGTCTGTTTCTGTGGTTTTATCAGGAGTAGGACTAGGGGCATATTTTCCACTTGCAGGAGGAATACTTGCAATAGATCCTATACTTGATATGGGGCGCACTATGCTTAATGTTAATGGGGCTATGAGTATAGCTATTTTTGTTGGAAAATCTGAGAATAAATTTAATAAAGAAATATTTGAAAAAAATCATTAAAAGATAAGGAATTATTTCCTTATCTTTTTATAATAATTATATTGACTAAATATATATAAATATTATAATTATAAAGTATTATAATATGAAAAGAGGAAAATATTATGGCAAAAGATTATAGTGTATTTGATATTGTAGGTCCTAATATGATAGGTCCATCTAGTTCACATACTGCAGGAGCTGCTAGAATTGGGAAAATGGCTTTTAAGATAGCCGAAGAAAAAATAGTAGATGTAAAATTTTATCTTCATGGTTCTTTTGCAGAAACTTATAGAGGACATGGAACAGATAGAGCATTACTTGGGGGAATATTAGGGTTTGAACCAGACGACGTTAGAATAAGAAATTCATTCGATATAGCAAAGGAAAATGGAATTAATTTTGAGTTTATAAAGTTTGATTTAGGAGAAGATGCACATCCTAATACAGTTAGAATAGATATGACTTTAGAAAGTGGCAAAACTTGTAGTGTTATGGGGGCATCAATCGGTGGTGGAAACATAAAGTTGACTGAAATGGACGGATTAAAACTTGATTTTAATGGTTCTAAATTCGGTTGTGTTGTAGAAATCATGGACAAGCCAGGTTCTATTTCAAAGGTTGTAAAAATATTAGGTGAAGCAAATAAAAATATTTCAAGTGTATATACTGATAAAAGTGATAGATTAGATTATATATTCATTACAATAGAAACTGATGAAGTTATTGAAAAAGAAATAATACAAAGCATAAGAGAATGTAATGTTGTTGAAAAAATAATCGTTTTAAACAAATTCTAATTACGGAGGGTTCTAATGACTTATAATTTTACTAGTGGAGAAGACTTAATAAGAAAATGTAAAGAATTAAACTTAAAAATATATGAAATATGTATAGAAAGAGAAGTTGAGTTAACAGGTTTATCAAAAGAAGAAGTATTTGAAAAAATGAGAGTAAGTCTAAATATAATGAAAGATGCTATAAAAAAAGCACAAGTAGAGGATATAAAATCTATGGGTGGTCTTATAGGTGGAGAAGCTAAAAAGTTATCTATATTTAGAAACTCTGATAAAAGAACTGTTTGTGGTTCTTTAATGAATAAAGCTATGACCGCTGCTATGGGAACTATGGAAGTTAATGCATCTATGGGGCTTGTTGTTGCTGCTCCTACTGCTGGTTCTTGTGGGATACTTCCAGCGGCTATAGTTACTATTGGAAATGAATATGGATTTAGCGATGAAGAAATGATAAATGCTATGTTTACTGCATCTGCAATAGGTGCCATAATAACTAGAAATGCTACTGTTTCTGGAGCAGAAGGTGGTTGTCAAGCAGAAACAGGTGCTGCTGCTGCCATGGCATCTGCTGGTGTAGTTGAGATGATGGGAGGAAGTGTTGAAGAAGCACTACATTCTGCATCATACTGTTTACAAAATGTTATGGGGCTTGTATGTGACCCAATAGCAGGACTTGTTGAAGCTCCTTGCCAAGGTAGAAATGCAATAGGAGTTGCTAATGCTTTAATATCGGCAGAACTTTCACTTGCTGGAATAATAAATATAATACCATTTGATGAAACTGTTGAAGCTATGTATAAAGTAGGTAAAACTTTACCTATGGAACTTAGAGAAACTGCACTTGGTGGAGTAGCAGCTACTTGCACAGGTTGTAATTTAACTAAGAAAATATTTGGATAAAAAGCACTTTATAGTGCTTTTTCTAGTTTAAATCTTTTCTTGAAATTAAACATATTTTCTATATTATGGTCTTTTATTATATTTTTATAATTTCCATAATTATAAGTAGCTAAGGCATATTCTTTCATTTTATTAAATAAAATAATTTCATTTTCATTGCTAAAATTTAATATGTTTTTTCCGATTTCCCAAGCATTAGTTTCTCTTTCTATAATATTTTTTTTGAGTTCTAAAAGATTAATTTCTATTTCATAAGGTAGATTATTTAAATTATTAAAATCAAAGTTATAATTTAGCATAGTTTCTATTAACTTTGAGATTATTAGGGAATATTGAGCTTTATTTTTGTATATTTTTTTATCTAGTATATGTCCTATTTCATGAGCTATTACTATTTTGGATATTAAGTTTATATTTTCATTATTAAGTTGTATTTTTTTATTATAGAAATTATTAAAGCTATAACAAAAATTTAAAAAAGATTTATTAGATGCCATTATTAAATTTAAGTTTGGCATAGCACATATTGGAATATGTCTTTTTTTAGAATAGTATAAAAAAATTTTTCTATCTATGTTTAATTCCTTTATATTTTTTTTGAATAGCTTTTTTAGGTTTAAATTCACGGATAAATCACCTCAAAATATTTATTATTTTATAGTATTATAAAAAATCATTTTTGATATAATCTTTAATAAATTGACTAAAAAAAATTAGAGTGATAGAATATAAAATAATATTTTGTGGAGGTGTTATGGAAAGTTTAAAAGATTATTTGGAAAAGTTAGAAATAGAAAATGATACATTAAAAAATCAACTTAAAGATGTTTACATAAAAAAAGTAGTTTATTTTAAACAAGATAAAATAGTATATTTTTATACTACATCGAAAAATATAATAAATAACGAAATTATTGAGGAGTGTAGAGATGATTTGTTTAAAAAACTAGGTATTTTTAAGGACATAAAAATTAAAATTACTTATTTAGGACTAAATAAAAAAGAAAATAAAGATATTATAAAAATGTATTGGAACAATATTTTTTATGTGCTTAAAAGTATTTGTCCGTCGATTTCAGGGTGGTATAAAAAAGTCGAATATATGTGTATCGAAGATATTCTTAAAATAAAAATACCAAAAAAAATATTTTATGACAAACTTATTCAAAATAATATACAACAAACTTTAAAGAATATTATAAATGAAGAACTACAAATAGATTTGAATATAATATTTGAAAAAGCAATAGATGAAGAAATAAATATACAAAAATCTATATTAAAAAATGAACAAGAAACCATAAAAAAAGTAAAAGATTTAGAAATATCAAATGAAGATGAAGAAGAAAGCTACATAGTAAATTTTGATGAAGACGAGAAGTTTATATACGGAGATAATATAAACGGAATGGACTATAAAATAAAAGACCTGCAAGATTCTTGTAGCAATGTTTGTATAACTGGTGATGTTTTTGACATAGAAATAAAAGAATTGAAAAACGGCAAAATACTCTTTATTATGGCTATAACTGATTATACTAGTTCAATATATTGTAAACTATTCTTAGATGACATGAATAAAGATAGAGTACTAAATAATATATCAAAAGGACAATATCTAAAGGTAAAAGGTGATATAATTTTTGATAATTACCAAAAAGAACTAAGCTTGACCATAACGAGTATAAAAAAAGATGAAAAAATAAAAAGAGTAGATAAAAGTGATGTAAAAAGAGTAGAACTACATGCACATACTCAAATGTCTTCTATGGATGCTCTTTGCTCACCTAAAAACTTAATTAAACAAGCATCTAATTGGGGGCATAAAGCTATTGCTATAACTGACCACGGAGTAGTACAAGCATTTCCAGATGCTATGAGTGCAGGAGCATCTAATGGAATAAAAGTTATTTATGGTGTAGAAGGATATTTAGTAGATGATGATACGGATCTAATAGTAAATGCTAATGATTTGGATTTTTCTCAGGAGTTTGTAGTTTTTGATATAGAAACTACTGGATTTTCTAATGTAAATGATAAAATAACTGAAATAGGTGCAGTAAAGATTAAGGATTTTAAGGTAGTTGAAAGATTTAGTGAACTTATAAATCCACAAAAAGATATATCTTATAAAATTCAAGAATTAACTGGTATAACTAATGATATGGTTAAAGATAAACCAACAATAGAAGAAGTATTACCGAAATTTTTGGATTTTTGTAAAGGGAGTGTACTGGTTGCGCATAACTCAGAATTCGATATAAGCTTTATAAAAGAAAAATCAAGACAACAAGGTTTGGAATTTAAAAATGAAAGTATAGATACACTATCATTAGCAAGAGTATTGCTTCCAGATTTGAAAAGATTTAGATTAGATGTAATATGTAAAAAGTTAGGTATAGAACTTTTAAATCATCATAGAGCAGTAGATGATGCAGAGGCTACATCATTGATGTTTTTAAAATTCTTAGAGATGCTACAAAAAAAGGGAGCGAATACTTTAAAGCAAGTTAATGAAATTATGGGAAAAGTTGAATACACTAAACTAACTACTAATCATATAGTAATACTTGCTAAAAATAGTGAAGGTCTTAAAAATTTATATAAGATAATTTCTGATTCTCACATTAATCATTTTTATAGACAACCTAGAATTTTAAAAAGTTTTCTAAAAAAGCATAGAGAAGGTCTTATTATAGGTTCAGCTTGTGAAGCGGGTGAAATATTTAAGGCAGTCAAAAAGAATATGTCTTATGAAGAATTAAAAAATATAATAGAACTCTATGATTATATAGAGGTTATGCCTATTGATAATAATAGATTTATGATAGAAAATGGTGAAGTATTAGATGAGTATGAACTAAAAGAGTTGAATAAAAAAATAATTCAAGTGGCTAAAGATTTTAATAAAATACCAGTAGCCACAGGAGATGTTCATTTTCTAGAAAAACATGAAGCTGTACTTAGAAGTATACTTAAATATTCTTTAGGTTTTAAAAATGATGAAGAAGAAACTTATCTTTATTTTAGAACAACAGATGAGATGTTAGATGAATTTAGTTATCTAGGAGAAGAATTAGCTTATGAAGTAGTAGTAACTAATACTAATAAAATTGCTGATATGATAGAAGATATAAAACCTATTCCTTCTGGAACTTATCCGCCTGAAATAGAAGGTTCTGATGTTGAGCTTAGAAATATGTGTTATAAAAAAGCTAAAAGAATTTATGGTGACCCTTTACCTGAAATCGTAGAAAAAAGGCTAGAAAGAGAACTTAACTCTATAATAGGGAATGGTTATGCAGTTATGTATATAATTTCTCAAAAGCTAGTTACAAAGTCTTTAAAAGACGGATATTTAGTTGGTTCTAGAGGTTCTGTTGGTTCATCTTTTGCCGCTACTATGAGTGATATAACAGAGGTTAATCCACTTCCTGCTCATTATATTTGTGAAAATGAAAATTGTAAGTATTCATATTTTTATGAAATAGGTGAATGGGGTTCTGGAGTAGATCTACCAAGAAAAAATTGTCCGAAATGTGGAAGAGAGCTAAAAAAAGACGGTCATGATATACCTTTTGAGGTATTTTTAGGTTTTGAAGGGGATAAAGAACCTGACATAGACCTTAATTTCTCAGGTGAATATCAACCTATAATACATAAATATACAGAAGAATTATTCGGAGAAGGATACGTTTATAGAGCAGGTACAATAGGAACAGTTGCAGAAAAAACTGCATTTGGTTATGCAAAAAAATATATAGAAGAAAATAATATAAATACTTCTAGTGCAGAAATTTTAAGGCTTGCAAATGGATGTACAGGAGTTAAAAAAACTTCTGGACAACATCCAGGAGGGGTTATGGTAGTTCCTAATTATAAAGATATTTATGATTTCACGCCTATTCAGTATCCTGCTAATGATTCATCATCTGGAGTTATAACCACTCACTTTGATTATCATTCAATAAGTGGTAGAATACTTAAATTAGATATTTTAGGGCACGACGTTCCGACTATTATTAGAATGATAGAAGATATAACAGGAATTGATAGTACGAAAATACCTCTTGATGATAAAGAGACTATGTCTTTGTTTACATCAACTAAAGCTTTAGGAGTTACTCCAGAGGAAATAAATTGTCCTATCGGGTCTTTGGCGATACCGGAGTTTGGGACTAAATTTGTAAGGCAGATGTTACTTGATACCAAACCTACTACTTTTGCAGAGTTAGTTAGAATATCTGGATTATCTCATGGTACAGATGTTTGGTTAAATAATGCTCAAGAGCTTGTAAAACAAGGAACTACTAGTTTAAAAGAAGTTATATCTACTCGTGACGATATAATGAACTATCTCATATTTAAGGGATTACCTCCTAAAATGGCATTTACTATAATGGAAAATGTAAGAAAAGGTAAAGGATTAAAAGATGAACACGTTGAGATTATGAAAGAAAATGATGTTCCAGATTGGTATATATGGTCTTGTAAACAAATAAAGTATATGTTTCCTAAAGCTCATGCAGTAGCATACGTTATGATGTCTTATAGACTTGCTTATTGTAAAGTTCATTATCCAGAAGCTTTTTATGCTACATACTTTACAACAAAAGCAGAAGATTTTGATGCTAACTTGATAGTAAAAGGAATTGATAAAATAAAAGAAAGAATAGATTATATAGAAAGTTTAGGAAATAGTGCAACAGCTAAAGAAAAAAATACATTAACAGTGCTTGAAGTAGCACTTGAAATGTATGCAAGAAAAATAAAGATTCTTCCTGTTGATATTTATAAATCTGATGCTAAAAAATTTAAGGTAGTAGGTGAAAAAACATTACTACCACCTATGATAGCTCTTGAAGGAATGGGAGAAAATGCATCTATAAATGTTCAAATAGAAAGAGAAAAGGGCGAATTTATTTCTAAAGAGGATTTAAGGAAGAGAACTAAAGTATCGAAAACTGTAATTCAAATTTTAACAGAACACGGGGCGCTTGATAATATGAGCGACGAAAATCAATTGTCGTTGTTTTAATTAAATTTGTTTATTATAAAAAATAAAATGCTATAATTATTTGGAGATGATTTTATGGACAATCATAAAGAAAAGAAAGAAGTTTTAAGACTTGCAACTTTTGTAGGTGAGCTTATGTTAAGTAGTGGTGCAGAAACTTGCAGAATAGAAGATACGGTAAAAAGAATTTGTGCATCACGAGGTTTTAATCATGTAAATGTTTTTGTAGCACCTGCAACTATAATAGTTTCAGATGATAGATTCGATGGTTATACATTTATGAAAGTTATAAAGCAAAGAGGTATAAATCTAAATAAGGTAGATATGCTTAATGATTTTAGTAGAAAATTTGTAGCAAATAAAGATATAAGTGTTGAAGAAGCAATAGAAGAAATAAAAGCAATAGGAGATGCATCACAGTATAGCTCTTTAGCTGTTAATTTAGCTACTGCAATAGGTTCATCGAGTTTTGCTGTTTTAGCAGGTGGAGATGACCCATTAACTTTTGTACTAACACTTATAACATCTATTTTAGCTATGATGGTATATGATAAAGTTTTAGCAATTAGTAAAATTCCGATATTTGCGATACTAGTATCTTCGATAATGATTGCAATAAGTGGAGTGTTTTTAACTGAAATAAACGTACTTAAAACCCCTAAAATGCTAATAGTAGGTTCTATAATGCCACTACTTCCAGGAGTTCCATTTATAAAGGCAGTCAGAGATTTGATATCTGGAGAATTGATGTCTGGTCTTGGAAGGTTTTTTGATGCTGGTATTATAGCTACAGCTATTGCATCTGGTATAGGAATGATAATTAATATTTATGTTAAAATGGGAGGAACTTTATAATGATTGAACAGATGCCACTTTATATACATATGATATTTTCATTTTTAGCAGCTGCAGGATTTGCATTTTTCCAAAATGCACCTAGAAAAACTATTTTTATAGCAGCAGGTGTAGGTATGGTTTGTTGGATAGTTTATATTTTACTTATGAGAATGCATGCAGATGTTATGTTTTCTAATTTTATAGCTGCTGCAATGGCATCTTTTATAAGTGAGAATTTATCTATAAAACTTAAAAAACCCACTATACTTTTTGTAATACCAGGAATAATAAATCTAATACCAGGACTTGGGCTTTATAACACTATGTTTTATATGCTTGAAGGCAAATTTGATCAGTCATTAGCTACAGGAGCTAAAGTTATTTTTGCAAGTGGATCCATATCTTTAGGGGTTATAGTAGCATCATCTTTATTTAGAACTTATCATTCTTGGAAATATAATAAATATAAAAATGATGCTTGCCAAAAATAAAAAGTTTGCAAATTAATTTAATATATGTTATCATAGTATACAAAATAAAATCTTTTGAGCAAATTAAGAGTGAGGAAAAATTCTCACTCTTTTGTTTTAAAAATTTTAGGAG
>JAGHEK010000069.1 GCA_017889265.1 Romboutsia sp.
TATTTGCAATTATACCTCTTGTTCTAGTTACATTAGCGTTTTCTATAAATAGATTTTCAATTGTAGCGTTATTTAAAGTATTAAATAGTGTTCCTTTAAGATTTTTAATAGTGTATCCGTTACCATTTAAAGTTCCTCTAAATTCAAAATCAAATAAAGTATCTACATTATACTTAGATGCATATAAATCACAAGTTAATTCATAAGTACCTGTTGGATTTGACTTCATCTGATTTATTAAAGATTCAATAGTACTATTATTAGCTTGATTTCCACTAACTTTACCATATCTTACAACTAACTTATTACTTCTACCGCTATTGTCATATTGAACAACATTATCTTGTTTTAGAGTAAGCATTAAATCATTGCCCACTACTTCTGCTTTTTCTATCTCAAAATAAGTGTCTGGTAAATCCTTCATATTAACTTTAACAATATGTTCACTAGGATTAAAATTATCTACATCTATATTACTTACTGCTTCAACTACACCGTTATTACTTCTATAAATAACCATAGATTCTATATCTTTTAATTCTAATAATTCTTGCTTTATAACTATATTATCAGAATATATTTCTGTGTTAGAAATATTGTTTAAGTTATTATTTATGTCAGAATCTAAATCATAGTCCCCATTTATTTTTATATTATAGTTTTCACCATAACCTAATTTAAATGTTATTTCATTAACTCCACTATTTATAGTCTGGGAAGTAACAATATCTTTAGAACCATCATTTATAGTTATAGATGCATTTCTTAAAGCATTTCCATCATCTTCTACATTTATGTTTAATACTACTTCATCTATACCTTTATTTTTTACAGTTACGTTGCTTACAGTAGGCTTATCCTTTAAAACCTCAAAGCTAACTGTATTATTAGTAGTAATATTTAATTCTTTATTATTATCAAGAATTACCTTATCTATAGTAATAGTTTGTACACCCATATTATAAGTTCCTATATTTACATAATATTTATCGTTATGAGTTTTAACATCATATTCTTGATTATTTATAGTTACTTTACTAGGTATATTATTACTATTATTAGTAGCTTCAAACTCCAATCCTACATTCTCAGTCTTAGTAAAATAAGTTTTTGAAGTTGTATTAGCTTCATCTACAGTCTTTAGATTAGTCATAGAGAAATTATAATTAGAAAGTAAAGTCATAGTTTCTTTATGTGCTAATTGATTAGTAAATTCCTTAACTCCATCTATATCTCTAGCATAATCTAAATAAACTTCAAATTTATACTCTTGTTCTGTAACATCAAATTCAAAAGATAAATTATTTAAACCATTAATTGTTCTTTCCGTAACAGTTCCATCAGTAGCAGTTAAAACAACTTTTCCTGATTTAAATGCACTATCTATATCTTCAATTCTAAAGCTAAAATTAGCTTTTTTAGTTTTTAAATCCTCAGTATAAGAAACATCTTTAACAGTTGGAACATCTTTTAGTACTTCATAATTAGCCGAAGAATTAACTGCAAAATTATTAGTATTAAAAATTATACTAGTTAAATTTAAAGTATCTTTCTTAGCAGTATCTCCAACTGGAATAGTAGCTTTATACTGATTAGTACCTACTTCAACAAGTGGATATTCCTTGCCATTTATATAAGCTTTAGTAGGATTATCAACTCTATTAGTTTCAATAGTATAAGTCGCTTCTATATAAGAATTTTTCTCTAAATAATTATTATTTAAAGATACATTCTTTACTAAAACCTTGTCTTTAGCTATTACTTCATCAGTATACACCTCTGTATTACTATCTTTATCAGATAAATTATAACTTAAATGAACTTCTGCAACGTATTTATTAGTTATATCGTTTATAGGTATATCCTTTGAAATAGTACTTCCAGTTACAACTTCATTTAAGATTTCATTACCTGAGCCATTTTTAACAACTAACGTCGCTTGAATTACGGCATTATCTATATCTTCAATACTAAAAGTTACGTTTAATTTGTTATCTAATTCAGTAATATCCAAACCTTTTACCTGTGGAATAGTTTTATTAACAGTTATATTTATAGTTTCATCAACTTCAAAAGCCTTTGAATTACTTAAAACTAAACTAGTAACATTTATTTTATTTAATCCAGCTTTATTAAACTTTCCTAGATTAACAGTATATCCAGTAGTATTTTTAGTTACTTTATGAGTATTACCATTTACTACAATAGAATCTAAATCGTATTTAGTATTATTAGTGCTATTAAAACTTAAAACAACGTCTTCATCTTTATTGAAATAAGTTTTATTTACACCGTTAACATCAGAAACGTTTAAATCTGTAAGTGTATATTCATAATCAAAAACAACATCTATATTTTGATTTAATAAACATTTGCTTTCAACTATGTTTCCTTCTATATCTCTTTGATAATCCGCAAATACTTCTAATTTATACTTTCCTTCTTTTACATCAAAGTCAAAAGATAGATTATCAGAAGGCTTAAATGTTTTTTCTACTGTATCATTAGAAGTAGAAAGTACAACCTTTCCTGATTTTAAAGCATTGTCTTTATCTAAGATATCAAAACTTACATTAAGTTGTTCTTCTGTAACATTTTCTTGATATCTAAAGTTATTTAAAGATACTTTATCTTTTAATACTTCAACTTCTAATGAATTTGTTACATCGAAAGTCTTTCCATCATCAAATATAACTTTAGATAATTCAAATACTTTCTTACCTGCTTTATCTAAAACAGAAACTGAAACCTCGTATTCATTATTTTTAAGTCTTGTAGCTTGATACTCTACACCATCAACTACTAACTTAGAAACATCAGACTTTTTATTAGTATCAACAGTATAAGTTATCTTTGCGTTAGTATTTTTCTCAAAAGTAGCATTATTAGCTTTTGAGTTAGTTACAACAACTTTATCTAAAGCGATAACTTCTCTTGAAATAAGTTTTTCATCTTTTAAAACTTCATTACTAGATAATCTATAAGTTGAATAAACTTCAACAGTATATTTATCAGTAATATCTGTAATTTCTATTTCTTTGTTTACATTTTCTCCACTAACTTTTTCTTCAAATATAGTATTATCTAAACCGTCTTTAACTACTAACTTCATAGATTCAATAGTATTATCTATATCTACTACATTAAATCCTACATTTAACTTATTAGAACTTTCACTAATAGTCATATTCTCGATAGTAGGAGGTTCTTTAGCTATATTTACAGATAAAGTTTTATTTAAAGAAACTTCTTTTAAGTTATTTAAAACTACTTTTTCGATATTAAGTTCATTCTTACCTGATGTGTTTATAGTTCCTAAATCAACTATATAATTTCCGTTGTCTCCATTAACAGTGTATTTAGTACCATTAACAAAAATATCTTTAGGTCTTATCCCAGAACTGACATCAGCAGTAATACTTAAATAAACATTTTCTGTCTTAGTAAAATCTTTCTTGTCATTTCCGTTTGAATCAGTAGTCTTTATGTGAGTTACATCAAATTTTTCTGAATTAACTATGTTAATAACTTCATTTAACATAGACTTATTATCTTCTGAGATACTTCCTTTTTCATCTCTTTGATAATCAAGTAAAACTTCTACATTATAACTACCTTCTTGAACAGTAAATTCAAAAGATAAATCATTTAAATCAGTGAACTCTTTTCTAGTTTTCATTTTATTTTCATCAGTTAAAATAACAGTTCCACTCTTAAATGAATTATCTAAATCCTCTACGTTGAAATTAACACTGATCTTTCCATCAACCATATTAGTAAAAGATAGATTATCTACAACAGGAATAGATTTTAATACCTCAACTGAAACTTGATTACTAACATTTATTCCAACGTTGTCACTAAATATTACTTTAGTTAAAGTATATTCTTTAACCCCTGCATCTACTCCTACAGGAATTACAACTTTATATTTTTCGTTTCCTAAATTTTCTACGCTATATTCTATACCGTTTATAAGCATACTAGATATAGCTTCATTTCTATTTGAATCGATAATATAAGTAATTTCTAAATTACTTCCTTTTTCTAAGTATTTAGAATTCACTTCTTGATTAGTTACTAAAACTCTATTTTCATTTTTAAACTCTTTAGAAACTAAAACTTTGTCATTTACTTTATCGTTATCAGATAAAGTATAACTTCCTAAAACTTCGATTACGTATTTGTCTAAATTATTATCAACTTTAATATTTCTATTGATACTAGCAGTAGAACCTGTAACAACTTCTGAATAAATAGTATTTGAAGAAGTATCTTTTATTACTATCTTAATATTATCTAACGCTTTATCACTATCAGAGATATCAAAAGATAAATCCAAATCTCCATTTATCATAGAACTTTCTAAATTAGAAATTTTAGGTTCAAACTTACGTATAACTACACTAGCTTTTTGAGTTATATTAAACTCTTTTCCGTTATCTAATATAACAGATGTAACATCTAAATCATTCTTTCCTAAATTAGTAATAATGCCTAAATCTACGAAATATCCATTTTCATCTTTAGAAACATTATAAGTTTTGTTATTTACAACTAAATACTTAGGCTCAGAATTAGATGCATTGCTACTGTAAAATCTTAAATAAGCATTCTCATCTCTATTAAAATAAGTTTGTTCTTGTTTATTAGAGTTTACAGTTTTTAAATCATCAAAAGTAAACTTATAGTCTAAATTAAATGTAAAAGTATTATCAAAAGATTTTTCATTCTCTACTATATCTGTAGATTCTTCATCTCTTGCATAAGTTAAAAATATTTCCACAGTATAAGTCACACCGTCTTTTATATCAAATGAAAATTCAAGATTATCAGTTTTATTAAACTCTTTTTCTTGTTTATCTTTATCTTTTGATGTTAAAACTATTTTACCTAATTTGAATGCTTTATCTAAATCACTTATATCAAATTTAAAACCAATTTTACTATTATTTTCTTCTAATATGAAGTTTTCTACTTTAGGAGCTTGTTTTAAAACTTCTACGCTATCTTGGTGTAAAACTTCAAACTCAGTTTCATCTGAGAAAATAACTTTTTGAAGTATAATATCTTTTAAACCTGCTTTATCATCTAAAGAAACAGTGATTTGATATTTATCATTGCCTAGACTATAAACATTTTGAATAGCATTATTTACTTGAAGTTTTTTGATTTCTTCTTTTTTGTTAGTCTTTATAGTATAAACTACCTCGGCAGTCTCACCTTTTTCAAACTTATCTTTATTAATTTTAGAAGAAATAATCTCTACTTTAGGTTCTAGCTTAGATTCTTTAGAAACTAAAACTTTATTTTTCTCAGATACATTATCAGATAAAGTATAATCTGCTACAACCTCAACTATACAAACATCAAGCATATTATCTATTTCAAATTCTTCGTTTACAGCTTTATCTTTATCTATTTCTTTTTCGAACAATATTTCTTTATTTGAATTTTTACCCACTATTTTTATTTTATCTAAAGCATTATCTAAATCTTTAGTCTCAAAACTTATGCTTAACTTATCGTCTTTTTGAGTTATATTTAAATTTTCAACAGTCGGTAAATCTTTATTTACTATAACTTCTATATTTTTATTTAAATCAAAATATTTTCCGTTATTTAAAACAACTTTAGTAATATTCAAAGTATTTTTACCTGAATTATTTAGTTTACCAATATTTACTTTGTACTTATCGTTTTCTAGAACAACTTTATACTCAGTTTCATTTACTACTAAATACTCTGGTATAAATTTCGAATTATTGCTACTATTAAATCCTAAATAAACATCATCTTGTTTATCAAATAAACTATTCTCATTTCCATTAATGTCGTATGATTTTAAATTATCAAAAACGAAATTATAATCTGGATTAAGAACTAACTCCTTATTTAAAACAAGATAATTTTTATTATCATTTTGACTTAAACTATTAGAATCTAAATCATATAAAACTTTTAATTCAACATTATATAATTTACCTTCTACTAATTTAGCTTCTAAATAATTCTTTCCTTTTGTTATTTTATTCTTAGAAACTACATTGTTTTCACTATCTTTTATGATAGCCTCTCCTGAAATTATAGCTTCATCTTTATCAGTAACAGTAAAATCAATTCCTACTTTACTTTCATTGATATCATCAGTAACTAAATAATCACTGATAGCTGGTAAATCTTTTAATACTTCTACTTTTTCACTAAAATCTAACTTAACTTCTTCTTTGTTGTTTAACTTAACTTTAGAAATATCTATGCTCTTTAGACCATAACTATCGTATCCATCGATTTTTACAGTATAAGTATTATTATTTTTATCATAATCTACCTTATACTCTTTTTTATTAATAGTTATAGTATCTATTAAAGCACCATATGACACATCTGACTTAAACTCATAAGAAATCTTTTCATTTTTCTTAGGATAACGATTTAAACTAACAGTCTTAATATCAACTTTGTACTCTAATTTTTTATTTACTTTTTTAATAAGTAAAGCTAAATCCGATACAGTAATACTTCCGTCGTAATTTAAGTCTGCATTTTGAAGTTTATCATCATCTATATCAGAAATATCTATAAGATATTTTTGTAAAAGTCTGGCATCTTCAAAATCTATCAAATCATTTCCAGTTAATTCACCTTTTTTACTAATAGCACTAGCAATAATGAACCCTTGTGAAGAAATAATACCCAGTGCTAGAAAAACAGATAAGAAACCTTTATTTTTTCTCATCTTCCATAAAATAAACACCGTAAGCAAAATAGATATAACTAATGTAGCCACTAAAAAATATAAACTAGAATTACTAACTTCATCATCGTTATATATACTAGCTACATCATTTTTTAAATCTTCTACTTTATGAGTATCATCTAAAGAATTATTAGAATCATTGCTTACAATTTCTTTATTATCTTCTACTTCATTATCTAGATTTTCACTACTTACAATTTCATTATTAGTAGTTTGACTATTTAAGTTCTGAGCATTGTTTCCCTCATTAGTAGATACATTACCTGCTTGATTAGTAGAGCCAATTACAGTTTCTTGATTATCACTTGGTACATTAGTATCTAAAGTATTTGAAGTAGTTTCATCTTTATTAACTTCAACTACTAAATTAGTACTTATAGGTTTTTCAATATCTTTACTACCTTCAGAAACTACACAGTTGCTAACTTTAACTGCACTCTTGCCTAAAGACGTTGTCTTTTTAGCTTTTAGATTTACCTTTAAAAAATCTTCATTCTCTATTGTACCATTATAACTAGTTACGATAAATTCCTGAGTTCTCGGATTATAAAACACATCTTTCCAAGAGTTAATTCCACAAAAATCTTCTTGAGTAACTTCTTCGAATATATTTTTATCATATTCTAAAGTTCCTTTATAAACGTGTACTTCATCCATAGAATTAGTTAAATCAAGCTCCAAAGTAACTGGTACAATATCGCCTTTTTTTACATTATCAACATTGGTCTTTAAGATAGTGTTAAAATCTTCGGCATAAGTACTATTAAAAGAACCTAGAGTTAAGCCAGAAACTAGTAACAAACTAAGTAACAATTTACCCTTCAAAAAAATCACCTCCTATTAAACATTCTTTGATACTTTTTGTCGAATAATATTATATCATATTTAAAATGTTTATAAATAAAAACAGAAAAAATTAAAAAATCTTTTCTGTTTAAAATATCAAAATATGGGGGCTTGATTATTCATAGAATAACCGTCATTTCTAATATCGCTCATATCAACAAAGTCTTCTTTTACTTGTACTTTACTAAGTTTTTTAATAGATCCATAAGGCTCTTTTAAGGATAACTTATCTCCTCTACCAGAAATAACCCAAAGAACTTTATATCCTCTTGGAACTACATTTAAAACTTCTTCTCCTTTTCCGTCAGTAAAATAAACAAGCAAATTAACTTTATTTTTATTAGCATATTCAA
>JAGHEK010000070.1 GCA_017889265.1 Romboutsia sp.
AGGGCTAACTTCGGAATTTAAGCCTTTGGAGAACTATATCAAATCGTAGTAGCTTAGGCAAGGCGAGGTTCCATGAAGAAGGAAAATTCTCAATATGGATATGTTTGACCATATTTTGAGTAGCAGAATATTTATGCTAAAAGGAAGAATTATGGGACTTGATGTTGGAGATAAGACTATCGGAGTTTCGGTAAGTGATTTAATGGGTCTTACATCACAACCTGTAACAACTATAAAAAGAGTTTCAAAGAAAAAGGATATAGAAAGTTTAAAGGAAATAATAAAAGAAAAACAAGTTATAAAAATTGTTTCTGGACTTCCTAAGAATATGAATGGAACGTTAGGACCGCAAGGGGAAAAAGTATTATCTTTTTGTGAGTTTTTAAAAGAAGAAACGAAAATAGAAATTGAATTTTTTGATGAGAGATTATCAACAGTTCAAGCAGAGAGGTCACTACTTGAAGGAGACATAAGTAGACAAAAAAGAAAGAAAGTTATAGATATGTTGGCTGCTGTTATTATTCTTCAAGGATATTTAGATAGACAAAAGAACATATAGCATACATAAATACCATGAAATAGAATTATTTTCATGGTATTTATATTTTTTTTATAAATAAAATAAGAATATAAATATTATACAGAAAGGAAGTTGATTTTATATTTAAAATAATTTCTCTTCTTGTTAGTTTAATAATTAGTTTTAGTATTATTTTTGAATATAGATATATGTATCCTAAAAAAGATATATATATATTAAGTTATAATATACATAGCGGATTAGATAAAAATATGTTTCCGACTCTATTTAATACTATGAGTTTCTTAAAAAGTGTAAATTCTGATGTTATATGTTTGCAGGAAGTAAATGAGTCTGCTAAGTCTGGATTTCAAGTAAGTAGTTTTAAAGAAGAACTAGGTATGAATTCTTATTTTGGGGCTAACGTTGAAAATTTTGGGAGAAATTATGGTCTTGTTATATATTCTAAATATCCTATGAAAGAAAAAAATCATATATATTTAAGTAGTAATAAAGAACAAAGAGGTATGCTTCATACTGTTATAAATGTAAAAGGAAAAAAAGTTAATGTTATAAATCTTCATTTAGGGCTTGATGAAACGGAACAGAAAATACAAATACAAGAAATGTTAGATTACGTAAATAAACTAAAAAAACCTTATATTGTATGTGGAGATTTTAATAAGCCAAATATAAAAATAGATGAAACTATATTAAAGGATGTAGCAAAAGAATTAGAAAAAGAAAATATAATAACAATAGCAACAGGTCTTGAAAGAATAGATTATATATTCGTATCTGATGATATAGAAATATTAGAATACGATGTTTTAATTGAATCTATGTCAGACCATTATCCTATAATAGCTAAATTACGGTTGTAAAAATTATATCTTGTATTAAAATATCTAATTAAGTATAATATAATTATCAAAACTAAGAGGTGATAACATGAGTGAAAATATAATAACTTTAATAGATGAAAACGGAGAAGAAAGTTTATTTGAGATAATATTATCATTAGAAGCTGAAGGAAAAGATTATGCTATATTAGTTCCATTAAACGACGAAGAAGATGATGATGCTTTAATATTTAGAATTGATAAAGATGAAAAAGGAGAAATATTAGTTCCTATTGAAGACGATGAAGAGTATCAAATAGTTGTTGATGTTTATGAAACTTTAATGGAAGAAGAAGGTCTATACGAAGAATAAAAGGAGCGCCCTGTTGGGTGCTTTTTATATTGACAAAAATATTTGGATAACTTAAAATAATTAATAAAAGTTATCATTTGAAAAGGTGAAAATTATGAATAGAAAAATAGATTTATTAAAACAAAAATTACAAGATACAGGATTTAAAATTACTCCTCAAAGAAGGGCTATTATAGAAGTATTACTTAAAAATGATAGTAAACATTTAAGTAGTGAAGAAATATATGATTTAGTTAAAGATATTTGTCCGGAAATAGGTATAGCAACTGTTTATAGAAGTATGCAGGTACTTGATGAAGTAGGAGTTATATCTAAACTTAATTTAGATGATGGTTGTATAAGATATGAGATAAACTTAAATGAAAATTCTCATCATCATCATCATTTAATATGTAAAAAATGTTCTCGTATAATAGAGGTAGAGGAAGATTTATTAGAGGAAATAGAGTCTAGTATTGAAAAAATGTATGGATTTAAAGTATTAGACCATGATGTGAAATTTTATGGATTATGTAAAAATTGTAAATAAGCCTAAGAAGGCTTATTTTAGTATGGAAATAAATATAGTAAGAATAAGTACTGATATGAAAGCATATTCTAGTAGATTGCATTTTTTAGTACCAACTACAAATGGTGCTAAAGAGAATTTTTTTGATGTTAAGGGATAAAAAATTGGTACACCAGATTTCGTAAATATATCCCCTAAAAACATATGACTCAAATAGCTTAAACTACCTATTATAGATAAAAAAGGAATATGGTATATTTTTTCTATTTCTTTTAAAAATAAGTATATTATAAAAACTGCAACTAGACTATGAGAAAATGACCTGTGCTTAAGCCATGGAAAAATACTTATCGTAAGAGACAAAGCTAGTAAAGTTAAATTGTTTGTATTTAAATATAACATTATACAAAAAAATAAAAATATAAAAGATAAAAAAATCTTTTTAAAAAGGGAATAATTAAATTTTAGAGAAAATAGTATAAAGCTTCCAAGTAAAGAAATTAAAATTAAATAAAAATTATTCGATTTTAGTATAATAATTGATATTATAATACTTAGAATATAAACTCCTTTTTTGAGATTTTTTTTCGATAAGTTTTTTTTAAATATTAAATTATAAATTGTTGAATGAGGTTCGTCTATATCTGGAAATATTGAAAGTATAGCACATATTATTAAATTTAAAATTGTAATAGGAATATTAAATAATATACAAGTTTGTATAGAAGTAAGTACACCGATTGTGCAATGGGTTTTGCCTCTCATATAACCCTCCTAATTATAATTATTTTAAAGGATATCAAAAGTATCTAAATTTGTCAAAATATTAATATAAATATATTTTAAAATTACTTAAAATATGATTTAAAATATGATATAATAATGGTAACTGATAAAGAGTTCGTGTATAAAATATAAATTTTTTTGAAGATGTTAATAATATATATTAAATATATTTGACTGGTGATATTAACGAAAAAGGAGATGAATGAATGTACAAGAAAAATAAAATAAAAGTTATGGCATTAGGTGGTCTTAATGAAATAGGGAAGAATATGACGGTTATAGAATACAAAAATGAGATCATAGTAATTGATGCCGGAATGAGTTTTCCAGAAGATGAGATGTTAGGTATAGATATAGTTATACCGGATATAACTTATCTTATAAAAAATAAAGAAAAAATAAAGGGGATATTTATAACTCATGGTCATGAAGATCATATAGGAGCACTTCCGTATATATTAAAACATATAAATGTACCTGTATACGGAGCTAGACTTAGTATAGGTCTTATTGAGGTTAAATTAAAAGAACATAAATTAAGTAATGTAGAATTAAATATAGTATCACCAAGACAAGTAATAAAAACTGGTTGTATGGATGTTGAATTTATAAAAAATAATCATAGTATACCAGATGCATGTTCGCTTGCTATACATACAGATCAAGGGATAATATATCATACTGGAGATTTTAAAATTGATTTAACTCCTCTTGATGGAGAAGTTATGGATATACATAGAATTTGTGAATTAAGTAAAAAGGGTATATTACTTCTTTTATCTGATAGTACCAATGCAGATTCTAGTGGATACACTTTATCAGAAAAAACTGTTGGAGAAGGTCTTTATGATCTGTTTAGAAAAGCATCTAAAAATAGAATAATAGTAGCTACTTTTGCTTCTAATATACATAGACTTCAACAAATAATAAATGCTTCAAAAAGATTTAATAGAAAAGTGGCAGTATCAGGTAGATCAATGATTAATGTTATTTCTGTTGCTAAAGAATTAGGATATTTAGATATGCCTGATGATATGCTTATAGATTTAAATGATATACATAAATATGAAGATAAAGAAGTAGTTTTAATTACTACTGGTTCTCAAGGTGAACCTATGTCTGCTCTAGCTAGAATGGCTGTTTCAGAACATAGAAAAGTTGAGATTAAAAATGGAGATCTAATAATAATATCAGCACATCCAATTCCAGGTAATGAGAAGTTAATATCTAAGGTTATAAATTCTTTATGCGAAAGAGGAGCAAGAGTAGTTCATGATGAAGTAGATATACACGTATCAGGACATGCTAAGGAAGAAGAATTAAAACTTTTACAAGTTCTTGCTAGACCTAAATTCTTTATGCCTGTTCATGGTGAATATAGAATGCTTAAAAAACATGCCGAAATAGCAGAAGAAGTTGGAATGCCAAGTAAAAATATATTCATAGCAAAAACAGGAGATATTTTAGAGCTTGATAGACATAGTGCTAGATTAAATGGAACTATACCAACAGGTCAAGTTTTAGTAGATGGATTAGGTGTTGGAGATGTTGGAAATATAGTTTTAAGAGATAGAAAGCATTTATCAGAAGATGGACTTATGATAGTTGTTGTTACTATATCTAAAGATGAAGGAAGAATACTTGCAGGTCCAGATATAATATCAAGAGGATTCGTTTATGTTAGAGAATCTGAAGGATTAATGGAAGGTGCAAGACTTGTCTTAAAAGATGTATTAAATGATTGTGAAGAAAAAGGTATAAAAGAGTGGGCTTATATCAAAAACAATATAAAAGATAATTTAAGAGATTATTTATATCAAAAGACTAAGAGAAATCCTATGATATTACCTATAATAATGGAAGTATAATAAAAAGGCTTAGCTTAAACTTATGTTTAGGCTAAGCCTTTTTAGAATAAAAAAATTAAATGGTGATAAAATAAGTTTAAATAAATTTATGAGGTGAAAATTTGATGAAAAGACTAATTGGTTTAATTACATCTCTGGCTATTTTTACAGCTAATATAGGAATTGTATTTGCTGAAGAAGTGAAAGTAGATATTTCTTCAAAGTCTGCGATATTAATGGATGTATCTAGCGGTAAAGTTATATTTGAGAAAAATTCTAATGAAAAGTTACCTCCAGCAAGTGTTACAAAAGTTATGACTATGCTTTTAATAGTTGAGGCTTTAGAAAGTGGTAAAATAAAAATAGATGATGAAGTGCAAATAAGTGAAAATGCATCTAGCATGGGAGGAAGTCAAATATTTTTGGAGCCAGGAGAAACACAAAAAGTAGATGATTTATTAAAAGGTATAGCTGTTGCATCTGCTAATGATGCTTGTGTAGCTATGGCAGAATACATAGGAGGAAGTGTAGAAGAATTCGTAGTTCTTATGAATAACAAAGCAAAAGAATTAGGAATGGTTAATACTAATTTCGTAAATACTAATGGTTTACCAGTTGAAAATCATTATACTACTGCATACGATATAGCACTTATGTCTAAAGAGTTATTAAGTCATGAAATTATAAGTAAATACTTGACTACTTGGATGGACAATGTAGTAGTTGGTAAGAATAAAAATACTGTTGGTCTTGCAAATACTAATAAATTAGTAAAACATTATAATGGTACAACTGGAGTAAAAACAGGATTTACTAATGAAGCTAAATTCTGTGTATCTGCATCGGCTAAAAGAGATAATACTCATTTAGTATGTGTAATTTTAGGTGGAGAAACTTCTCAAGAAAGATTTAAAGATGCAACTACACTTTTAAATTATGGTTTTGCTAATTATGATACTCAAAAAATAATCCAAAAAGATACAAAAGTAACTACTGTACAAGTTGATAAAGCAAAAGAAGAAATAGTAGATGTAGTTTGTAAAGATGATTTAGATATACTTCTTAAAAAAGGTGAAGACAAGGAATTTACTAAGAAGATAGAATTATCTAAAGATATAAAATTACCGGTTAAAAAAGGTGATACTATAGGTAAATTACAAGTTTATCAAAAAGATAAGCTTATAGGTGAAATTGATTTGATATCTAATAAAGATATAAATAGAGCTAATTATTTTGAAATGCTAGAAAAAGTGGTATATTCTTTAATGTAAGAAGGTAGATTTGCTACCTTCTTTTTTAAGTTAAATCATAATTGTAAAACCAACGTAAATAGTATAAAATATTAATAAAAATAAATTCGGAGGGAGATTATGTTAAGCGAAATATTAATACAGATAGTGGCAATAGCTACCGCAATATCTGTTCATGAATTTGGTCATGCATTTTCTGCTCATCTATTAGGAGATGATACGGCTAAAAATAGTGGGAGAATGACTTTGGACCCTATAAAACATGTTGATTTATTAGGGCTTTTATCTATGATATTTTTTAAGATAGGTTGGGCAAAGCCAGTTCCGATAAATTCTAGCAATTTTAAAAACTATAAAATAGGGAGTATATTAGTTTCATTAGCGGGTCCACTTTCTAATGTTTTGATGGCTATAATATGTATATTTATAATGAAGTATGCAAATTTAGAGGCGCTAGTATTAATTGCAAATTCAACTATGGTTTATAATGTATTTTTTGCATCTTTTAATTTACTTCCCTTACCACCTCTTGATGGTTGGGGGATAGTATCTCAATTTATACCGTATAAATATAATGAGATAGTATATAAGTACGAAAATATGAGTAGTATAATATTCTTACTTCTTATATTTACTGGAACTTTTAGTATTTTTGTATCTCCTATAAGTGATTTTTTATTTAATATAGTATTTTTATTTTCATAAGAGGAG
>JAGHEK010000071.1 GCA_017889265.1 Romboutsia sp.
CTCCTTATAAATAAAAGCTTATATACCTTTTATTATTAAGATATATAAGCCTTTTATACATTAAACTCTAGATAAATATTCTCCAGTTCTAGTATCTATTTTTATTTTATCTCCTTGGTTTATAAATAAAGGAACTTGTACAACAGCTCCAGTTTCAACAGTTGCAGATTTAGTAACATTGCTTGCAGTATCACCCTTTATTCCTGGTTCTGTTTCTACTACTTCTAATTCTGCAAAATTAGCAGCTTCAACTTGGAAAGCTTGTCCTTGATAAAATCTTATAGTAGCTACTTCATTTTCTTTTAAGAATTTTATAGCATCTTCAACTTGCTCATAATTTAAAGGAACTTGGTCAAAAGTTTCCTCATCCATAAAATAATATAACTCTCCGTCGTTATATAAATATTGCATTTGTCTTGTATCTATATGAGCTTTAGGGAATTTATCTCCTGGGTTAAATGCTTCTTCTCTTATAGCTCCAGTTCTTAAGTTTTTATACTTAGTTCTAACGAAAGCAGCTCCTTTTCCTGGTTTAACGTGTTGGAAATCAACTATTAAACATGGTTGACCTTCCTTTTCAAATGTTACACCTTTTCTAAAATCACTAGCTGATACCATATAAAATTTCCTCCATAAATAATATACTTTTTATATTATGCCTACTTTTTACCAAAATTATATATCAAACAATTACTTCTTGTAAAGAAAAACTATCTATTTAATAAATAATTTATAGCAAGAATATATCCATAAAAACCTAAACCACTTATTTGTCCCACACAATTTTTAGCTGTTACACTAGTACTTCTAAATTCTTCTCTTTTATGTATATTAGATATATGCACTTCAACAAAATCTAAATCAACACATTTTATAGCATCACTTATAGCATAACTATAATGAGTATATGCCCCTGGATTTATGACAACACCATCAAAATTACCTTGTGCACTATGTATCTTGTCTATTATCTCGCCTTCGTGATTACTTTGAAAAAACTCAAATTCACATTCAAATTCTTTTTCAATCATACAATATAAATCATCTAAAGTTTCATTTCCATAAATGTTAGTTTCTCTTGTTCCTAACATATTCAAGTTCGGTCCATTGATTATAAGTATCTTCATAAAACTTCACTTTCTATAATTTTTACTATGTCCTCTATATTTTTAAAATCAACATTAACTATATAATTACAACATTTTATATAATTTTCATATCTGTATTTTAAAAGTTTATGTATACTGCTTTCCAAATCTTTCTCCAGAAGAGGTCTTTTATTTGAATCATTAGAAACATTTTTTATTATGGTTTCTTCTCTTGCATCTAAAAATATAACATTTTCTTCACCTTTTAGAATTTCTATATTTTCTTTAGATGCAACTACTCCACCTCCAGTTGAAATAACTAAATTATCTTTTTTAAGTAAATCTCTAAGTAAATTTTTCTCTAAATTTCTAAAATAACTTTCACCATAAATATTAAAAATTTCACTTATAGATAATTTTTGTGATTTTTCTATTTCTAAATCCATATCTATAAAATCAAATTCTAATTTCTTCGATAGTAATCTTCCTACACTAGTTTTACCAACTCCCATAAATCCTATAAGTATTATTCTCATTTTATCCACCCGAATTTTTAAGATATATAGTATTATTAGTTTTATAATTTTCATTACCTTTACTTAATTCTAATTGAATATTTGCTATTTGTCCATCATCACTTACTGATATTTTTAAATCATCAACATAACAACCTATTTCATACCCTGCCCCTTCTATCGCACCATCATATCTTAGATTTTTAATAAAGATTTTGTTAGTATTTTTATTAAAACTTATAGCTTTTCCCTCTATACCAAACTCTGTATCTTCATGTTTGCATTTTATATCTTTTATAGATTTTAAACTAGAATAATCATTTTCATTTATTAATATCTCCTTGGAGTTCCCAATTATATTTTTAATACTTCTATCAATTTCTAATGATTGTTGTTGAATTTCTAATCTATTTTCAATCTTATTTTTTATTACAAAAATACTATAAGTCAATGTAGTTAATATAGAACTTATCGTAAGTATAATAAAAATACCAACTATGCTTTCAAATAATATATACCCCTTATCATCACTCATACTTTCCCTCTTTTAATAAAACTCTTCCTCCCGTAGGAGTTACAGTTATTTCCTTTGTTAAATCATTTAGGATTATATGTATAGTTGCTCCTTTTCCTATAGAACCATTTTGATTAAACTTGAACTTATTTTGGTTTGTTTTTAGAGTTATGTTTTTAGATAAATTTACTGTTTTTATATCTTTTTTATTTTCATTCACTGTATAATATGTATTATTATTTTCATTTTTTATTTGTAAATACACATCAGACGCACCTAGCATATTCTTACTTTTTACGTATCTCAAGTCAGAACACAGTTGTTTTGAAAAACTACACAACTGATATTTTTCAATAATATTTTTAGGATAAGATAAAAATGTAATTAATATTATTATATTTATGCAAATAACCAATTCTATTAAAGTCACATTCCTTCTCTTTTCATAATCAAAACTCCTTAATACTATATACTAATAAATCTTTTATATCTTCATACTCTTCAGTGAGAAATGGATTTTTTATATGAACTTTTGACGTATATATTTTTGATAAATCTCCATTTTCACAAATACTCTTAATAGTAAAATCTATATCAAGTGTTTCTAAATTTGGTATTATAGTAATACCTTCTAACTTAATTTTTTCATAAAATTCATCACTACTAAAGTAATCATTAAACTCCTTTTCATTAATTAATATATCACTTTTTACTTCTATCTCACTTAATATATTAGATAGTACTAATTGTAAATTTCCATAAGACCTTTCTTCCAAAATAGCTTTATCATAATCTAATTGTACTATTTCAGAATTTGTTTTAGCTAAATTTATTGAGTATAAAGTTATAGTGCTTAGTATAGAAAATATAATCAAAGTGGGTAAAATAATAAATCCTTTATCTTTTGACAACATTAGTTTCCAAACTTATACTATCGCTAAAGCTACTAACCTTTATATTTAGGTTTCTATGGTATTTTTCATTTTTTACTATTTCATCTATATTATATTTTCCTACTTTATAACTTATTGTATAATCATTATTCTCCATACTATTTTTCATATTTTCTATTTTAGATTTTGCTAATTGTATCATTTCAATTTTTTCTTCATTTTTTAAAACAATGCTATAAACATTATGCAATCCATAAGATATAACAGTAACTACCAGAGTAATAATAAATAACGATATCAAAGATTCAATAAGTATAAATCCATCTTCTTTTTTCACAAAAACCTCCCTAATATTTATTATAGATTTCTTTAATAAATTTGAAATCTTCATTACTTGGATATATTCC
>JAGHEK010000072.1 GCA_017889265.1 Romboutsia sp.
ATAATAATTATTAAACTCTAACATATAGTAACCATCCTTTGAATTTTATGTGATAATCTTAGGTTACTATATTTGTTAGAGTTTTATTATTGTAAAAATTAACTAGCACAACGAGTTAATTATTAAATATTTATTTTAGAGGTAGTTTATATTGAAAACTAAAGATTTAATAATATGTTCATTATTTTGTGCTATAACTTGTGTAATGGCTCAAATTTCAATTCCTCTTTCGGTACCTATTACTATGCAAACATTAGCAGTTTCTTTATCCGGTATAATACTAGGTTCTAAAAAAGGATTTTTCTCACAACTGATATATATTTTTCTAGGTGGTATCGGATTACCTGTATTTTCTGGTTTCAAAGGTGGATTACAAATAATCTTAGGTCCTACCGGAGGATTTATAATTACATTTCCTTTAATGGCTTTTATAATAAGTTACATATCTGAAAAAAGCGATAAAAAATTTATACTTTTTATATCCATATTTATTGGATATATCATAAATTATATAGGTGGATTAATTCAGTTTATGTATATTACAAAATCTAATTTATCTTCAGCTATTAGTATTTGTATCATACCATTCTTATTTACAGATTTTATAAAAATATTACTAGCAAATATTATCGGATATAAAATAAGAAAAAATAAATGTATAAAAAATTATAATAAAAAAGATGCAGAATAAACAGTTCATACCGTTTTTCTGCATCTTTTTATTAACAATCAATATATTCAACGACTAACCTTCTATATGGGTCAGTTCCTTCACTATATGTATTTATATTTTCATAATTTTGAAGTTCAAAATGCATTATTCTTCTTTCATATGGATTCATATATTCTAATTTTTTGATGTTTTTAGTTGTCAAAACTTCTTTAGCTATTTTTTTAGCATATCTTTTAAGATTTTCTTTTCTTTTCTCTTTATAGTTTTGAATATCCACAAAAACTCTAAAATCAGAATCCTTATAAATTTTATTAAGCGCAAGTCCTGTTAAAAATTGTATAGAATCTAAAGTCTCACCCTTTTTACCAATCAAAAATCCTGCACTATCACCATTAATAAGTATTTTTATCACATTATTTTCCTTAGAAATATTTATTGATGCATCAACTTCTAAATTATCTAAAATCTTTTTTATAAAATTTCTAGCAATATCAACCTCAGTTTCAATTAAAGAAACTTCATAAATACCTTCTTTAGAACCTAAAAATCCCAAAAATCCTTTTACAGGTTCTTGTATTATTTCTATTTTTAAGAATTCTTCTTCTATGCCAAAATGTTTTTTAGCAATTTCTAAAGCATCAATTTCACTTTTACTTTTTAGTCTTATTAACTTTTCCACTTGGAACTGCCTCCACACCAACGTCTAATTTAGCTTTTAGAGGACTAACTACTAAGTAATACTGTGCTATCGAGAATATATTACTTACAACCCAATACAATGCCAAACCTGCTGGGAATGTATAACCCCATACAAAAGACATCGCTGTCATAACATAAGTCATAGTTTTCATAGTTTCTTGTTGCTTTGGGTCTGTAGACATCATAGTCATTTGCATAATATATGCACTAGACCCAGAAAGTATCGCCATAATTAAATTTTCAACACTTATTCCAGTAGTAAATATAGTAGCAAAATTTCCTGCCTCAGTTAAATTAGATAAAAATAAGAAACTTGTATCTGCAGCTTGATATGCAGCCTGACTTTCAAATATTCCATAATTCCAAGGCTCTCTTAATACTGAAAATAACCCTATTAAAATAGGCATTTGTATAAAAAGTGGTAAACACCCTGCCATTGGATTTATATCAGCTTCTTTATACAACTTCATTATTTCTTGTTGTTGTTTTTCTGGTTTATCTTTATATTTTGTTTGTATTTCTTGTAACTTAGGTTGAATATCTTGCATAGCTTTTGTAGATTTTGTTTGCTTTATAGTAAGTGGCAATAATAATAATTTTACAAATATAGTAAATAATATTATAGCAATACCATAATTTTGAACAATATCATACATAATCCTAAGAATATTACCTAACAAATCATTTATAATACTCATCTAAACACCTCCAAAGGTATAATTTTATTTTAGAGGGTCATATCCTCCCGGATGAAAAGGATGACACTTTAAAATTCTTTTTATACTTAATATAAGACCTTTTAAAGCCCCATATTTTTTTATAGCTTCAATAGAATACTGAGAACAAGTTGGATAAAATCTACAAGTAGGCCCCTTTAAAGGAGATATATATTTTTGATAAAATCTTATTATATGTATAAAAACACTACTAAATAATCTATTTAAATAAGCTATGATATTCAAAATAGATTTCCTAAATAATGTTAGATTTTTTAGACAAAAATAACACAGATTTTTCTATAGCTTTATAATCAACATCTTTCGATGATACTCTAGCTATAAACACTATGTCATATCCACTTTTTACATTCTCATCTATTAAATTTCTATAAGCTTCTCTAATTCTTCTTTTTACTTTATTTCTAACAGTTGCATTTCCTACTTTCTTAGATACAGAAATACCAAGTCTGCTATATTCTAATTTATTATTTAAGATATACATAACTAAGTACTTGTTAGCAACTGATTTTCCATATTTATAAACTTTCCTAAAATCAGAATCTTTTTTGAGTCCTTTCGTTACCTTAAAATCCATAAAAGCCTCCAGACTAAAATTATTTAAGCAAAAAGGTCACTTCAAAAGCGACCTTTAATTATTAATGAGTTAATCTATTTCTTCCTTTAGCTCTTCTTCTTTTTAAAACATTTCTTCCGTTAGAAGTTTTCATTCTTTTTCTAAAACCATGTTCTTTTTTTCTTTGTCTCTTTTTTGGCTGATAAGTTCTTTTCATCTATAACACCGCCTTTCAGATTTTTTTCCGTTTTAAAGATAATAATATCATCTTCAAAGTAAACATAACACCTACAATTATAAGTGTTTTTATATATATTGTCAATTAATTTTGATTTTATTTTTTACTATTTAGTATTCTAGATATTCTTTTAGCTTCTTAAATTCTCCTACATATTTTTCTTTTACTAACTTAACAATATTTACCGCAGTTTCTTCATCATACATATGTGATGTCCTATTTCTATCTAGCATCATTTCTATCCATATATCACCATCAGTTATTACTTTATGTTTAAATGCACATCTTATTGTACTTCTAGGTGCAAGTGCTTCATCTAATATTCCTTGCTCCTCTAAATATAATTTCATCACTTTCCAAGCTTGTTCAAATGTAAATTCAAATCTTTGTATTATACCATCTATAATTATATCGTCGTTTAAATCTTTTTTTAGTGCTTCCTCAAGTCTAATTAATGCTTTTTTAAAATCTTCTTTTCTTTCTTCTAATTTTTTACCCATTGTATATTACTACTCCTTCATTTAATATATTTTCTATTAATTTTTCCTTATTTAATTCATTAAAATTCAGTATATCAAAACTAAAAGGAGTGTTTATTTCATATATATCCATACTTACTTTCGCTTGTATTAAATGAGTTATATCTTTTCCAAATAAACATATATCAATATCTGAATTATACTTATTATCTTGTCTAGCTCTTGAACCAAATAATATTACTTTTTCTATTTCCTTGTATTTTTTAAATATTTTTAATAATTCTTGTTCTAAATTTGGATTTAATGTTGCAGTATTCATTATTAATTTAATCCTCATTTTTTATTATTTTTTTACTAATATAAATATATTTAAATATTATAACCATTCATTTACTGAGTCAATATTTTTAAAATACTAGAGTAATATATAAAGATATTTAAGTATCAATTTATATTTAAAAACGATTATTCAAGAACCTAAAAATATGATAAAATAAGTATAAAATTTTATCCACAATTGATATTATCAACACCCTGTGGATATTGTGGATAATTAATATTTTTTACTTGAAATTTGTTGTTTTTTCTGATATTATTAACATGTTGTGGATAACTTTATCCACATTATCCACATATATAATTTTTTATCAAATTAATTAAATTTTATTTCTAAATACTATCGAATTATCTTGTTATTCCAACGATTTATTATATATAAAAAATTTGAATTTTATTTCAAATTCTTCAAAAAAATTTTTAAAAAGAAAGTTATCCACATATTATCCACAATTTTATCCACAGATTCACTCGACATTTTTCTTTTTTTATTTTTTATACATTTTTGTGGATAACTCTGTTGATAATATATATTTTTATGGAGGTTTTTGTCGTGGAAATAGTTTCATTATGGAATAGAGCTTTACAGTTAATCAAAGGAGAATTATCTCCTCCCAGCTTTAATGCTTTTTTTAAACAAATAATTCCTTTAAGTGTAAATTCACAGAACGTATTGATACTGTTAGCTCCAAACGAATTTACAAAAAGCATTCTTGAAGATAGATATCTTAATATTATAGAAAATGCAGTAAATCAAGTTTCTATGGATAAATACAAAATAAAACTTGTATTAGACGAAAATGATGTAGAACTGAATGATACTAATGATGAGAATTTAACGAATTTCACAAATATATCAAAATCTAATATAAACCATAACTTAAATCCAAAATACACATTTGATACATTTGTAATCGGAAATAGCAACGGACTAGCACATGCTGCTTGTGTTGCTGTTGCTGAAGCCCCTGCAAAAGCTTATAACCCTTTATTTTTGTACGGAGGTGTAGGGCTTGGTAAAACCCATTTAATGCACGCTATCGGTCATCATATAATTACACAAAAAAAAAATGCAAAAGTAGCATATATATCATCAGAAAAGTTTACTAATGAACTTATAAATTCAATAAAAGATGATAAAAATGAAGATTTTAGAAATAAATACAGAAATGTTGATATTCTTTTGATAGATGATATTCAATTTATAGCTGGTAAAGAGAGAACTCAAGAAGAATTTTTTCATACATTTAACTCTTTACACGAAGCTAATAAACAGATTATTATATCTAGTGATAGACATCCTAAAGAAATACCTACTCTTGAAGATAGATTAAGATCTAGATTTGAAATGGGGCTTATAACTGATATACAAGCTCCTGATTTTGAAACTAGAATAGCTATACTTAGAAAAAAAGCTCAAATAGAGAATATTAGTGTTTCAAATGAAGTTATGAATTATATAGCTAAAAATATAAAATCTAATATACGTGAACTTGAAGGAGCTTTGACTAGAGTAGTTGCATATTCTTCTTTAACAAATAAGGTAATTACATTAGAGCTTTGTGTTGAAGCTTTAAAAGATATTCTAGTAAACAAACAAAATAAAGAAATATCTATAGATGATATAAAAGAAAAGGTTAGTGTTGAATTTGGTGTAAAAATAGATGATTTTAATTCTCGAAAAAGGGCTCGAAGTATTTCATATCCTAGACAAATAGCTATGTATATTTCAAGAGAGCTAACAAATTTATCATTACCTAAAATAGGTGAAGAATTTGGTGGGAGAGATCATACAACGGTTTTACATGCTTGTGATAAAATTTCAAATGACTTAAAAAATGATTTAGTTTTAAAGGAAAGATTGGATAAAATAATATTAGAATTAAAATAACTTATCCACAACTTATCCACAGTTTTTTGTTGATAAGTTTAATATTTTATCTTTATTATTTTTAACAAAAATTTTATTCACAATTTAACAAAGTTATCCACATACTTATCCACAGTTTTTCCACAGGCAAAAACCATTGTAATTACTGAAGTCTATACACTTATCCACATTATCCACAGCCCCTACTACTATTACTATATATAATTTATATTATATTTATATATAAAATACAACTCTAAGGAGACGAAAAAAATGAAAATAATTTGTGATAAAAAACACATATCTCAAAAAGTAACTATATGTCAAAAAGCTATTAATAATAAATCTTCAAACGACATATTAAAATGCTTTTTAATACAGGCAAAAAATGGAGTTGTTAAATTAATTTCATATGATTTGGATATGGCAATAGAAACAACTATTGAAGCTCAAATAATAAAAGAAGGTGTTATAGCTGTAAATGCTAGGTTATTTGGGGACATAGTAAGAAAATTACCAGATACTTTAATCGAGATAGAAATTGATTTACAAAATAATATTTTTATTAAATACGAAAATTCAAAATTTGAAATAAAAGGACATTCACCAGATGAATTTCCTAAGTTACCTGAAGTTAAAAAAAATAATTTGCATTCAATTTCTCAAAATGTTTTAAAAAATATGATAAAGCAAACAGTATTTGCTATTTCACAAGATTCTACTAAACAAATTTTAATGGGTGAACTTTTAGAAATAACTAATAACAAAGTCAGCTTAGTAGCGATAGACGGTTATAGATTAGCGGTTAGAAGTTATTCAATAAATAAGAATTTTGATGATATAAAAATAATTATTCCAGGAAAGAATTTAAACGATTTAAATTCTTTATTATCAACAGAAGGAGTTGTTGAAATAGGATTTGATGATAAAAACGCAATATTTATATTTGATAATATTAAGATGATAATAAGACTTTTAGAAGGCGATTTTATTGATTATAAAAAACTTTTACCTCGTGAACATAACACAAAAATAAAAGTTAATACAAAAGATTTTTTAAATAGCATAGAAAGAGCATCTTTACTTTCTCAGTCTGATAAAAATAATTTAATAAAATTATCTATAAGAGAAAAAATTGTAGCGATAACTTCTAATACTGATAAGGGAAATGTTTATGAAGAAGTTCAAATAAGTCTTGAAGGGGATTATTTAGATATAGCATTTAACTCTAGATATCTTATAGAAGGATTAAGGAATATAGAAAGTGAGTATATTTATCTTGAATTTACTACAAATATAAATCCTTGCATAATAAAACCTATTGAAGATATAGAATATAATTATTTACTTCTTCCTGTTAGAATAACTTCGAATTAGACGGAACAACTATTCCGTCTTTTTTTATATTTAATTTTGTGATATAATAAGTTTTCGATAAGTTATAAGGAGGGTTCGGTTTGATAGAAATAAGCATTAATTCAGAGTATATAAAATTAGATCAACTTTTAAAATTGGCTGATATTGCTTCAACTGGTGGTCATGCAAAATATTTAATATCTGAGGGTTATGTTAAATTAAACAACACTGTTGAAACTCAAAGAGGTAAAAAAATTAGAAAAGATGATGTAATAGAAATTGAAGGAAATTTGATAAAAGTTGTGTAATTTTAGGAGATATATATGCAACTAAAAAATTTAAAATTACTTAATTTTAGAAATTATGATAATTTATATCTAGAATTTAATCCAAACATAAATCTTTTTATTGGTAAAAATGGTCAAGGAAAAACAAATATTGTAGAATCAGTGTATATGATGTCTTTTTCTAAATCTTTTAGAACTAATAAAGACAAAGAATTGATAAAATTTGATAAAGAAAATATGTATGTCGGAGGGAATTTTACTAATTCACATAGTGAGGGATTGATAGAGATATTTTTAGTTAAAAATAAAAAAGGGATAAAACTAAATAAACTTAGTATACATAAAGTGCAAGATTTGCTTGGAAATTTAAATATTGTTATTTTTTCTCCAGAAGATTTAAAATTAGTTAAAGATTCTCCTAGAGAAAGAAGAAGTTTTATAGACAAGGAAATAAGTCAAATAATGCCAGTATATTATAGTTATCTTGTGAATTATAATAAAATTCTATATCAGAGAAATAAACTATTGAAAAACTCCAATATAGATACGTCTTTACTAGATGTATATGATGAGAGTTTAGCAAACTGTGGAAGTTATATATGTTTAATCAGAAAAAATTTTATAAAAAAAATATATTGTATATGTAATAAAATTCATAAAAATTTAACGGGAGATAGTGAGAATTTAGAGATATTCTATAAAACTCAAATAGAAATAGTTGATGAAGATACCAGAGAAACTATTTATCAAAAATTACTGGATAAATTATCATCTAGCAGGCAAAATGATATAAAATTTAAGATGACGAGATACGGGATACACAAAGATGACATAGCTATATATATAAATAACATTGATGCAAAAATGTATGGTTCTCAAGGTCAGCAGAGAATGGTGTCAATATCTTTGAAGTTATCTGAAATAGAAATAATAAAAAGTGAAAGTGGAGAATATCCAATTTTAATATTAGACGATGTTTTTAGTGAATTGGATGAAAATAGACAGAGACTTCTTATAAATAATTTAAAAGATGTTCAAATGTTTATAACAACTGCTGAAAATTCTCATAAAGATATTTTTAATAAAAATAATACTACGATATTCAATATAGAAAATGGAAAGGTAATAAAGGTTGAAAATAATACTTCATAAGAAAGGAGAAGCTTAAAAATGAAACAAGAATATGGTGCAAGTCAAATACAAGTTTTAGAAGGATTAGAACCTGTTAGAAAAAGACCGGGTATGTATATAGGTTCAACGGGAACTAGAGGGTTACATCATTTAGTTTACGAAATAGTTGACAATAGTATAGATGAAGCTTTACAAGGATATTGTTCTGAGATATATGTTTGCATAGAGAATGATGGGAGTATATCTGTAAAAGATGATGGAAGAGGTATACCAGTTGAAGTTCATCCGCAAACGGGAAAATCCACTTTAGAAACTGTTTTAACTGTCTTACATGCAGGTGGAAAGTTTGGTGGAGGAGGATATAAAGTATCTGGAGGACTTCACGGAGTAGGGGTATCAGTTGTTAATGCTCTTTCAACTTGGTTAGTTGCAGAAATTTGTAGAGATGGGAAGGTATATAGACAAAATTATGAAAAAGGTATACCTAAATCTAGTTTAGAACCGATTGGAGAAACTAATTCTACTGGAACTACTATTAAATTTATGCCTGATGAAACTATATTTGATGAAATTGAATTCAAATATGAAACTTTGGAACATAGACTTAGAGAATTAGCATTTCTGAATAAGGGTATAAAAATTATTCTTGAAGATAAAAGGGATAATCAAGAAAAGAAAAAGGAATTTCATTATCTTGGTGGTCTAGTTGAGTATGTAAAATATTTAAACAAATCTAGAGATGCTATACACGAAGATATCGTATACATAGATAAAAAAGTAAAAGATTTTACTGTTGAATTAGCTATGCAGTATACAGATGGATATACAGAAAATATATATTCATTTGCTAATAATATAAATACTCACGAAGGTGGTTCACATTTAGCAGGTTTTAAAACAGCAATAACTAAAATTATAAATGATTATGCAAAAAGAAATAAAATACTAAAAGAAAATGATGCTAACTTAATAGGAGAAGATATTAGAGAGGGACTTACTGCAGTTGTATCTGTAAAACTTCCTGAACCTCAGTTTGAAGGACAAACTAAGACTAAGTTAGGCAATACTGAGATGAGAAGTATTGTTGATAATGTAACTGTTGAAGAATTAGGGGCATTTTTAGAAGAAAATCCAGCTACTGCAAGAATTATAGTCGAAAAAGGTCTTAAAGCTCAAAGAGCAAGAGAGGCTGCAAAAAGAGCAAGAGAATTAACTAGAAGAAAAAGTGTATTAGAAAGTACATCACTTCCAGGGAAGTTAGCTGACTGTGCAGAAAAAGATCCTTCAAAGAGTGAAATATTTTTAGTTGAGGGAGATTCTGCTGGAGGTTCAGCTAAACAAGGTAGAGACAGACATTCACAAGCCATACTTCCGTTAAAAGGTAAAATACTTAATGTTGAAAAATCTAGGCTTGATAAAATATTAGCTTCTGATGAAATAAAAAATATGATAACTGCTTTTGGTTGTGGTATTGGAAATGATTTTGATTTAGAAAAAGCAAGATATCATAAAATAGTGATAATGACAGATGCCGATGTAGACGGTGCACATATAAGAACTTTATTGTTAACTCTTTTATTTAGATATATGAGACCGCTTATTGAAAATGGTTATGTTTATGTAGCGCAACCACCTCTTTACAAAGTTAAAAAACAAAAGAAAGAATACTATGTATATTCAGATAAACAACTTAATGAATTATTGAATGAGATAGGTAGAACTGGTGTTGAACTTCAAAGATATAAAGGTCTTGGAGAAATGAATGCAGAACAACTTTGGGAAACTACTATGAACCCAGAAACTAGAACATTACTTCAAGTTTCGATAGATGATGCAGTAGTTGCAGATGAAGTATTTTCTATGCTTATGGGAGATAAGGTTGGTCCAAGAAAAGAATTTATAGAAGCTAATGCAAAATATGTTGAGAATTTAGATATATAAAAAGGAGGTTGACTTATGGAAGATAACAGAATAATACCTTTGGAAATTGCAGATGAAATGAAAAAATCTTATATGGAGTATGCGATGAGTGTTATAGCTGGTCGTGCTTTACCTGATGTTAGGGATGGTCTAAAGCCTGTTCATAGAAGAATTCTTTATTCTATGAATGAACTTAATCTAACTCCTGATAAACCATATAGAAAGTCTGCTCGTATAGTTGGGGATGTTTTAGGGAAATATCATCCACACGGAGATAGTGCTGTTTATTTAGCTATGGTAAGAATGGCACAAGAATTTTCAACTAGAGGTGTTTTAGTTGATGGTCATGGTAACTTTGGTTCAATAGATGGAGATGCTCCAGCTGCTATGCGTTATACTGAGGCTAGAATGAGTAAATTAGCTTTAGAGCTTTTAAAAGATATAGAGAAAGAAACTGTTGATTTTGAACCAAACTTTGATGAGTCTTTAAAAGAGCCTCAAGTTTTACCTTCAAGATACCCTAATTTATTAGTTAATGGTTCTAATGGTATAGCAGTTGGTATGGCAACTAGTATTCCTCCTCATAATTTAGGGGAAGTTATAGATGCGAGTATTTATTTAATTGACAATGAAGATTGTTCAGTTGAAGATTTAATGAATTTTATAAAAGGTCCGGATTTTCCTACTGCATCTATAATAATGGGGAAAGAAAATATAGTTAACGCATATAAAACAGGAAGAGGAAAAGTAAAGGTAAGAGCTAAAGCATACATAGAAGAATTACCTAAAGGAAAACAACAAATAATAGTTACTGAAATACCTTATCAAGTGAATAAAGCTAAATTAGTAGAAAAAATAGCAGAACTTGTTAAAGACAAAAAAGTAGAGGGTATTTCGGATTTAAGAGATGAAAGTAATAGAAATGGTATAAGAATAGTTATAGAGCTTAAAAGAGATGTTAATGCTAATATAGTTTTAAATAATTTATACAAACACTCACAAATGGAAGAAACTTTTAGTATAATAATGCTTGCTCTTGTTGATAAAGAACCTAAAGTTCTTAATTTAAAGCAAATACTTTCGCATTATGTAAAACACCAGAAAGATGTTGTTACAAGAAGAACTAAATTTGAACTTAATAAAGCAGAATCTAGAGCACATATATTAGAGGGGTTAAAGATAGCTCTTGATAATATATCTAAAGTTTCTCTTGATGATGTTAATAGTGTTATTTATATAATTAGAAAATCTAAAAATTCTCAAGAAGCTAAAATTGAGCTTACTGAAAAATTCGGTCTTAGTGAATTACAATCTCAAGCAATACTTGATATGAAGCTTCAAAGATTAACAGGTCTAGAAAGAGATAAAATAGAATCAGAATATAGTGAGCTTATGAAAACTATAAATAGATTAAAAGAAATATTAGCTAATGAGAAGTTACTTCTTGAAGTTATAAAATCTGAAATGATACAAATAAAAGAAGCGCACGCAGATGAAAGAAGAACTGAAATAAGATATTCTGAAGGTGAAATAGATAAAAGAGATTTAATAGAAGAAGAAGAAATAACTATTACTCTTACTCATTTTGGATATATAAAAAGAGTTCCTTCAGATACTTATAAAAGCCAAAATAGAGGTGGAAGAGGAATATCTGCACTTACTACAAGGGAAGAGGATTTCGTAAAGCATTTAATTACTACTACCACACATAGTAGAATATTATTCTTCACTAATAAAGGGAGAGTATTTAAATTAAATTCTTATGAAATACCAGAAGGTAAAAGACAATCTAAAGGAACTGCCTTAGTAAATCTTTTACAATTAGGTCCTAATGAAAAAATAGCTACTTTAGTTGCGATAGACGATAAAGATAATAATGAGTATTTATTGTTTGCAACTAAAAATGGAATAGTTAAAAAGACTAAGCAAGAAGAATTTAAAAATATAAACAAGTCAGGACTTATAGCTATAAGCTTAAGAGAAGATGATGAACTTATAGGAGTAAAATTAACTGACGGTGAAAAAGATGTTTTATTAGCTACAAAAGAAGGTATGTCTATAAGATTTAATGAAAAAGATATAAGACATATGGGAAGAAGTGCAATGGGTGTAAAAGGAATTACATTATCTTCTGATGATAAAGTAGTTTCTATGAGCTTACTTGAAGAAAATAAAGATTTACTGGTTGTTAGTGAAAATGGATACGGAAAGAGAACTAACATAGATGAATATAGACTTCAAAGTAGATCAGGAAAAGGTATAAAAACTTATAATGTAACAGAAAAAACAGGACAAATAGTTGGAGCCTTAATGGTAAATGAAGATGATGAGATAATGATGATAAACTCTGATGGAGTATTAATAAGACTTAGAGTTAATGAAATATCTATGCTAGGAAGAGTAACTAGCGGTGTTAAATTAATGAAAACTAATGATGAAGTAAATGTTGTTTCTATTGCAAAAATAAGAATTGAAGAAGAATAGGATTTAATCCTATTCTTTTTGTAAAATAATAAAAAGGAGTTTTTTATGAGTAAAAATAAAAGTAGATATTTATTTTTTGGAGCCATATTTGGATTTATAATGGGATTATTATTTGCACCTAAAAAAGGTTCTGAGTTTAGAAAAAATATAAAACATAAAATAGATGACATAAAAGAAGATCCAAAAACTGTATTAGATGAAACTATAAACAATATAAAAGAAAATATAAACAACTTTATGGATAGTGAAGAAGATGATGCTATAGAAATATCTGAAGATGAGATAATAATAAGCAAAATATTTGATGATGAGGAAAATAATTAATGGATACGATAGGATGGCAGATAGGAGCATTTTTATTTGGATTTTCTGCATTTATAATAGCTATTTATGTATCTAAATTATTAAATAGTGCTAATGATATTTTAAAAAGTTTTAATAGAACAATGACTTACAATGAAAGATATATAAATGAGATAATCCAAAATATATCATCTATATCTAAGCAGACAGAAGAATTAATAGAAACTATCAATAATATAAGTGGAATTATGAAGATTTTTAGTTTTTACAAAAGAAAAAGAAAGTAAGGTGATATTTTGTTAGAAATAAGTTCTAAAAAGTTTTCAAACTATTGGGAAGTTTATATTTGTGGGGAGCTTGATGTATCAAATTGCGATAAACTAAAGGAATTTTTAAACAAATTATTTATTGAAAGTCAAATTGATATAAAAATAGATCTAGAAAAACTTGATTATATAGATTCTACGGGATTAGGAGTTTTAATAAGTATACTTAAAAAACTAAAGACATCTAATAAAGAATTATATTTAGTAAATCCTAAACAAAATGTAGAAAAAATATTCAACATAACTGGATTAGATAAAATATTTAATATGGAGTGATAGAATTTGGATTACGAAACTATAAGTATGGAAATAAGTTCTAAACCTGAATATGTAAGCATAATAAGATTAACTACATCAGGTATAGCTAATAGTATAGGGTTTTCTTTGAATGAGATTGAAGATATAAAAGTTGCAGTATCTGAAGCCTGTACTAATGCTATAAGACATAGCAAAGATAACAAAGTAACTTTTATATTTAAAATAATAGAAAACGGTCTTTGTATAGAAGTAAAAGATAATGGAATAGGATACGATATTGATAATATAAAAAAGCCTGATTTAGATAATCCAAAAGAAAATGGTCTAGGTATTTTTATAATAGAATCATTAATGGATAAAGTTCAAATACAATCAGAAATTAATAAAGGAACTACAATAAAGATGACTAAATATTTAGGAGTTGATAGTTAATGAAGAATGTAGCAAATGCTACAACAGATTACCTAGATGTAGATACGAAAGAATTATTTATTATTTATAGTAAACAAAAAAACAATAAAGAAATTAGGAATATTTTGATAGAGAGACATTTATATTTAGTTAATTTATTATCGAAAAAATATATAAATAAAGGTGTTGAATTTGAAGATATATATCAAGTTGCATCTCTTGCGCTTATTTATGCAATAGAAAGATACGATATAAATAAAGGATATGAATTTTCGAGTTTTGCTACGCCTACAATAGTTGGAGAGATAAAAAAGTATTTTAGAGATAAAGTTTGGACACTTAGAGTTCCAAGGAGAGTTCAGGAACTTAGTAAAAAAATTAGTGAAGCGAAAATATTTTTACAACAACATAATAAAGAAAATCCAAAAGTAAAAGATATTGCAAATTATTTAAACTGTACAGAAGAACAAGTTTTAGAAGTTATGGAAGCATCCTACGGATACCAACCAATATCTTTAGATTCATCAAGTAATGATGATATTGATGATAAAGATATTTTACTTATAGATAAAATAGGCCAAGATGAACAAAGTTTTTATAATATAGAGCAAAAGGATTTTTTTGATAAATTCGATAAAAGTTTAAATGAATTAGAAAGTAAAATTTTTAAGGATAGGTTCTTTTTAAATAAAACTCAAGCTGTTATAGCAAAAGAACTAGACATATCTCAAATGACTGTATCAAGACTAGAAAAAAAGATAATAGAAAAATTAAAAAAAGAATATGAAAAAAATATTTAAAAAAGTATTGACCTATTGTTTTTAATATGATATATTATTACTTGTCCTTAGGAAATGGACAAAAACGAAAAAATAAATTTTTAAAAAGTGTTGACAATAAAAAGTATTAATGATAATATAATTAAAGCAACACAGTGAACTTTGAAAATTAAACAGTAGGTCAATAACAAACCAAGCCAGATATTCGAAATATCTGAGTTAGAAATTAAACTTTAAATTGAGAGTTTGATCCTGGCTCAGGATGAACGCTGGCGGCGTGCCTAACACATGCAAGTCGAGCGAACTCTTCGGAGTGA
>JAGHEK010000073.1 GCA_017889265.1 Romboutsia sp.
ATAAAAAAAGCAGTAACAGAAACTAAAAAAGCGAGTGTAATAGGAGTTAGGGTAAAAGATACTATAAAAGTTGTTAATAACAATGAAATTATAAGTACACCTAATAGAAATACGCTTTGGGCTATTCAAACACCTCAGACGTTTAAGTATGATTTATTAAAGATAGCATATGAAAAAGCATACGAAGAAAACTTTTATGGAACAGATGATTCATCTTTGGTTGAAAATTTAGGAGAAAAAGTAAACATAATAGAAGGTAGTTATGAAAATATAAAAATAACTACTAAAGAAGATTTAAATATGGCTTATCAAATAATAAAGGAGTAGATTATGAGAGTAGGACTTGGATATGATGTTCATAGATTGGTAGAAGGTAGAAAACTTATAATAGGTGGAGTTGAAATTAATCATGATAAAGGGCTTTTAGGACATTCAGATGCAGACGTTTTAATTCATGCAATAATGGATTCTATATTAGGAGCTTTAGCACTTGGGGATATAGGTAAGCACTTTCCAGATAATGATGAAAAATTTAAAGGTGCTAATAGCATGAAATTATTAGAGTTTGTTTATCATTTAATGGATGAAAAAGGATATAAAATAGGAAATATAGATTCAACTATAATAGCTCAGTCACCTAAAATGGCACCGCATATATTTTCTATGAGAGAAAATATAGCTAAAATTTTAAATACAGATATAGAAAATATAAATGTAAAAGCGACAACAGAAGAAAAACTAGGGTTTACTGGCAAGAAAGAAGGAATATCATCTCAAAGTATATGTATGTTAATTAGAAAATAATTTTATATGATTGGAGAAAAATTATGAATAACAATATAATATTAACAAAAGACATTCCTTTTTTGTTTAAAAAGTTTGTAATACCGAGTGTTATAGCAATGTTGATAACAGGAATACAAAGTATGGTTGATGGTATTTTTGTTGGAAATATATTAGGACCTAATGCTATGGCTAGTATTAATATTGCACTTCCGTTTGTTCAATTAATAATAGCGCTTAGTATGATAGTAAGTATAGGTTCTCAAAGTTATATGGGATTAAATATTGGAGCTGGAGATATAAATAAGGCCAAGGATAGTTTTAAAACATCTATAATAATTATATCGAGTATAGGATTTTTAATAACCGTAGTTGGAGTAATATTTAACAGACAGATTTCACTACTTCTTGGAGCTAGTAATATAATAATTGATTATGTTTCGACTTATATAAAATATGTAGCAATACTTGCTATACCTGCTGCACTTTCGTTTTTATTTGGATTTTCAACTAGAATTCTAGAAAAACCAGAGATGTATTTTAAAGGAACAATACTTAGTTTAGGTGTAAATATAACTTTGAACTATGTATTAATTTATAAATTAAGTTTAGGAGTAATGGGTGCTGCTATTGCAACTGGTATAGCATATACTTCTGTAATGTTAGTAGTTATTTGGGATTTTTTAAAAAAAGAAAGTGTTATAAATATATTCGATGGTAAATTCAATAAGAGTGTTATAAAGCCGATTTTATATAATGGTTCATCTGAAGGGGTAAATTCTCTATCTACTGCACTTAATGCTTTTTTATTTAATATGGCTTTTATGAAAATATCCGGTGAAATTGGTGTAGCAGCATTTACTGCGATAAGTTATATTGCTCAATTTGGTACTATTATGATGTTTGGAATAAGTGATGGAATAGGTCCTATTGTAAGTTATAATTATGGTAATAAGTCTTTTAATAGAGTAAAAGAAGTATTAAAATTATCATCAAGAGTTATTTTATCGATAGGAATTTTTGTATTCATACTTTTATTTTTCTTTGGGGAAAAATTAGTTAATATATTTGTAAGTGGAGAAAAAGAAGTTATAAATCTTGCGGTTAATGGTGCAAAGATATATGCACTAGCATTTTTTATGAACGGATTTAATATAGTTTATTCTGGATTTTTTACAGCAATAGGCAAAGCAAAGGAATCTGTTATAGTTGCTGCAGGAAGAGGACTTTTATTTGTACCTATTGGTATAATGATTTTACCTAGTATTTTTTCAGTTGATGGAATATGGATGAGTATTCCATTTGCGGAGTTTATAACTTTTATAATAGGAAGTATTTTAATAAAGAAAACGAGTGATGGTATGATTGAGAATTAAATAATTATTGTAAAATATATTTATAAATAAATTTTTGATAAAAGTAAATCTTAGAATTATATCCACGAAAGTGTTATAATAAAGAGAATAAAAAATAGGAGGAAAAATTTTATGAGAATGTCTAAAATGTTTATGCTAACATTAAGAGAAGTTCCTGCAGATGCAGTTATAACAAGTCATCAATTAATGCTAAGAGCCGGAATGATAAGAAAAATGGCATCAGGAGTATATAACCAATTACCTATGGGTATGAGGGTTTTTAATAAAGTTCAAAATATAATAAGAGAAGAATTAGATAAAAAAGGTTGCCAAGAAATATTTTGCTCTGCTTTAATTCCTTCAGAACTTTGGAAAGAATCTGGAAGATGGGACGTTATGGGTGAAGAAATGTTTAGATTAAAAGACAGAAATGAAAGAGATTTCTGCTTAGGCCCTACTCACGAAGAAGTTTTTACTGATTTAATAAGACAAGAAATAACTTCATACAAGCAATTACCACTTAACTTATATCAAATACAAGTTAAATACAGAGATGAAAGAAGACCAAGATTTGGTGTTATGAGAGGTAGAAGCTTTACAATGAAAGATGCTTATAGTTTCGATATAGATGAAGCAGGTCTTGATAAAAGCTACCAAGATATGTACGAAGCATATACTAATATATTTAAAAGATGTGAGTTAGAACATAGTGCAGTTGAGGCTGATACTGGTGCAATAGGTGGTTCTGTTTCTGCGGAATTTATGGTTAAATCTGAGGTTGGAGAAGATGAAATAGTATTTTGTAGTGGTTGCAACTATGCTGCAAATATGGAAAAGGCTACTTCGGTTAATGAAGAAGTTTCAACTGAAGATTTAAAAGAATTAAAAGAAATACATACTCCAAATGTTCACACGATAGAAGAATTAGAAAAATTCTTTAATAAAAATTCTAAAGAATTTGCAAAGACTTTGATATATGTGGCAGATGGAAAAACTGTGGCAGTTGTAGTAAAAGGTAATAGAGAAGTTAATGAAACTAAAGTTTCTAATGCAATAGGTTCAGTTGTTGAATTTGAACTTGCTAATGAAACTACTGTAAAAAGAGTAACTGATGCAGAAGTTGGGTTTGCAGGTCCTATAGGTATAAAAACTGATTATTTATTTATAGATAAAGAAGTTGCTGATTCTAAAAATTTAGTTATCGGAGCTAATAAAACTGATTATCATATAGAAAATGCTAACTACGGTAGAGATTTTGAAGGTGTAGTTGGAGATTTCAGAAATGTTACTGAAGGTGATAAATGTACTAAGTGTGGAGGAACTTTAGAAATAGCTAGAGGTGTTGAAGTTGGTCATATATTCAAACTAGGTACTAAGTATTCTGAAAGTATGAATGCTAACTTTATAGATAAAGATGGAAAATCTAAACCTATAGTTATGGGATGTTATGGTATAGGAGTTGAGAGAACTGCTGCTGCTATAATCGAGCAACATCACGATGAAAATGGTATAACTTGGCCACTTTCAGTTGCTCCATATCATGTTGTTGTAGTTCCTGTTAATATCAAAAAAGAGGAGCATATGGAAAATGCTATAAAAATCTATGAAAAATTACAACAAATGGGTGTTGAAGTTTTACTTGATGATAGAGATGAAAGAGCAGGGGTTAAGTTTAAAGATAGTGAGTTAATAGGTATACCTATGAGAATTACTGTTGGTAAAGACATAGTAGATAATAAAGTTGAGTTTAAACTTAGAAAAAGTGAAGAAAAAGAAATAATAACTTTAGATGAGATAGAACAAAGAGTTAAAGAAGAATTCGAAAAAAACAATGTTAAATTAGGTTAAGGAGAAATTTTATGAGTGTTAGAGTTAGATTTGCACCGAGTCCGACTGGATTTGTTCATATAGGTAGTTTAAGAACTGCTCTTTATAATTACCTTTTTGCAAAAAAGATGGGTGGAACTTATTTACTTAGAGTAGAAGATACTGACCAAACTAGATTTGTTGATGGTGCTATTGAAAATATGTTAAATGCTATGAACTGGGGTGGAGTAAATCACACAGAGGGTGTAGTATTAGATGAAAATGGTAAAATAACTCAAAAAGGTGAATACGGACCATATATTCAATCTGAAAGACTTGATATATACAAAAAATACATAGAAAAGTTACTTGATGAGGGAAAAGCATACTATTGTTTTTGTAGTAAAGAAAGATTAGATGAAGTAAGAGAAAAGCAAAGAGAAAACGGAGAAAATCCTAAATATGATGGTCATTGTAAGTCTTTAACTAAAGAAGAAATAAAGTCTAAGATAGAAAATGGAGAAGAATACGTTATAAGACTTAAGCTTCCTGAAAATCATACTATAAAGTTTACTGATTTAGTAAGAGGAGAAACGGAGTTTAATACTAATGATTTAGATGACCAAGTTTTAATAAAGACTGATGGTTTCCCTACTTATCATTTTGCAGTTGTAGTAGATGATTATTTAATGAAAATAACTCATGTTATAAGAGGTGAAGAATGGGTTTCTTCTACTCCAAAACACGTTTATTTATATGAAGCATTCGGTTGGGAAGCTCCAACTTTTGTACATCTTCCTAATATACTTAATAAAGAAAAGAAAAAACTAAGTAAAAGACATGGAGATGTTGCAGTAGAAGATTTCAAGAAAAAAGGATATTTACCACAAGGTCTTATAAATTATGTTGCATTAGTTGGTTGGTCTCCAGAAGATAATAAAGAATTATTTACTATGGAAGAATTAGAAAATGCATTTTCTGTGGAAAGAGTTTCAAAAAGTGGTGGAGTTTTTGATACAGAAAAGTTAAATTGGGTTAATCAACACTATATAAAAGATGCAGATGATAATTATTTAACTGATTTAGCTATACCATTTTTAATAGAAGAAGGATTTATAACTGAAGATGAAGTGGATTCTAAGTATGAATTCTTAAAGGGAATGGTAAGTGTATTAAAAGAAAAGCTTCAATATGTAAAAGAAATAACGTCTCACGCGAATATATTCTTCGGAGATAAAGTTGAACTTGAAACTGATGAATGTAGAGAATTTTTAAATTTAGAACATATGCCAACTTTAATAGGTGCACTTTTAGAAAAAGTTGATAATGCTGAAAAAGTTGATGAAGAATTTGTAAAGGCTATGTTTAAAGAAATACAAAAAGAACACGGAATAAAAGGTAAAAATTTATTTATGGGTTCTAGAATAATACTTACAGGACAAATGCACGGACCAGATTTACCAAAGACTATGGAAGTTTTAGGTAAAGATATATGTTTAAATAGAATAAAGTTTGTAAAAGATAATTTAATGTAAGAAAAAGCTACTATTAAACTTTAAAAAGTTTGGTAGTAGCTTTTTTGTAGGTATTTGTAACTTTAACATAGAAAAATAATATATTATAAATAAAATTTTAAATTAAAAAGGTGATGATTATATGGCAAAAAAAGTTTATATAGACCCAGGTCATGGAGGAAATGATTCTGGCGCTGTTGGTATAGACGGTGCATTAGAGAAAACTGTAAATTTAGAAATGGCATTAAAAGTAGAGAAACTTCTTAAAAATCAAGATTTAGATGTGAGATTAACTAGAAAAGACGATAGAACTTTAAGTTTAAAAGAAAGAGTAGATCTAGCTAATAATTGGAGTGCAGATTGTTTTGTATCTATTCATTGCAATGCTTTTAATAAGGAAGCTAAAGGTGTAGAAACTTATTCATTAAATGACAAAACTTCTGATTTAGCCAAAGATATTCAAGAAGAAATATTAAAAACAGGTGCATACACTTTAAATAGAGGTGTTAAAACTGCTAATTTCTACGTTCTTAGAAATACAAAAATGAGAGCTTGTTTGGTAGAGTTAGGTTTTATTGATAATTTTGATGATATAAAAATAATGACTGAAAAAGATGATGAAATAGCCACTGCAATAGCAAAAGGTATTTGTAAGTTTTTAAAGGTAGAGTACAAGCCAAGAGTAGATTTAGAACCCGTGAATCCACCAATTCAAGATAGCGATACTTTTTATAGAGTTGTTTGTGGTTCTTTTAATAATAAAGTTAATGCAGAGGAAAGAATAGAAGAATTGAAAGAAAAGGGATTTGATGATTGTTTTATAACTATGTTTAAGAAATAGGCTTTAATGCCTATTTTTTTATGTAATATTTTAATCCAAATATTATAATATATATCATATAAAATATAAATGATTTAGGTGAATAATTATGAATAATGATAGATTAATAAATGAAGCAAAAAGATGCTTTCAATGTAAAAATCCAAGATGTGTTAATAGTTGTCCTATAAACACACCAATTCCACAAATAATAAAATTGTTTGAAGAAAATAAAATAGAAGAAGCAGGGGAGATATTATTCAATAACAATCCTTTATCTGTAATTTGTAGTATAGTATGCCCACACGAAAAACAATGTATTGGAAATTGTATAAGAGGAATTAAAGATGAACCAGTAGATTTTCCTAAAATAGAATTTTTTATATCTGACTTATATTTAAAAAATATAAAATTTGATAATCCTAATAAATTAAATAAAAAAGTAGCAATTGTAGGTTCTGGACCTTCTGGAATAACACTTGCATTTATATTAGCTCAAAAAGGATATGATATAACGATTTTTGAAGAAAAATCATCTATTGGAGGGGTATTAAGGTATGGTATTCCTTCATTTAGGTTATCTAGAGATATATTAGATATTATAGAAGAAAAATTAATATCATTAGATGTAAAAATTAGATACAATACGTTAATTGGACCTGTAATAAGTATTGATAAGTTACTTGAGGATAATTATGATGCAGTATTTATAGGAACTGGATTATGGAGTCCAAAACCTCTAAATATAAAAGGAGAAACTAAAGGAAATGTATATTATGCCATAGATTATTTAAAATCACCTAGGTCGTACAATTTAGGCGAAAAAGTCATAGTTATAGGTGCAGGTAATGTGGCTATGGATACGGCAAGGACTGCTAAATATTATGGAGCTAAAGAAGTAACAGTAGTTTATAGACGAGGTTTTGAAGATATGACTGCAACTCAAACGGAAATAAATCATTGTATAGATGAAGGGGTTAAGTTTGAACTTTTCAAATCTCCTGTTGAAATACTAGATGAAGGCGTTGTTTTTATTGATACGAAAAAGTTAGACAATAATTTGGTTAACATAGAGGGAACAAATAAATTGATAAAAGCAGATTCTATATTAATAGCAGTTAGTCAAATTCCTAAAAATGATATTTTATCCAATGCTAAAGACTTAGAAGTGGATAAACACGGTCTTTTAATTACAGATGAATTAGGGAATACAACTAAAAAAGGTGTATTTGCATCAGGTGACATTGTTACAGGACCGAAGACTGTTGTTTTAGCAGTGGCAAATACTAAAATCGTAGCAAATACGATAGATGATTATTTAAAAAATATTTTATAAAATAAGTATAATTTGAGAATATTAATATAAAATGCTAGATATATTGACATAAAATTTTAATTGGAATATACTATCCTACACTGGCAAAGGAGGTTCTTTATGAATGAGAGTAGATTTGAACTGTTAGAAAAAGAAGATATTTCAAAAGCTTTATTAAAGCTATCTATACCTATGGTTATGGGTATGATGATACAAGTATTTTATAACTTGGTAGATACTTATTTTATAGGAAAACTAGGAGATGCTAATCAATTAGCTGCGGCAAATATTGCTTTTCCTGTATTTGTTCTTTTAATGGCTATTGCAAATATTATAGGAACTGGTGCTGCATCATATATATCAAGATGTTTAGGTAAAAAACAGTATGATGAAGTATCTAAAACGACTTCGGTATCATTTTTATTATTAATAGTAATATCTTTGATAGTAACTATACTTGGTATTTTACTTTGTTCTAATATAACAAAAGCACTTGGCGCAACAGGTGAAGTTTACGATTATACTTATAGTTATATAAATATTATGTTTATAGGTGCTATAACTGTAATAGGAAGTTTTACTTTAGGTCAGTTATTAAGAGCTGAAGGTAATATGAAAAGTTTTGTAAGAGGTATGGTAATCGGTACTGTTCTTAATATAGTTTTAGATCCTGTTTTCATATTTGGATTTAAAATGGGTATAAAAGGTGCGGCTTTTGCTACTATAATAGGTTATTTAGTAAGTTTAATTTATTATATAAAATTTTTCTTATCTAGTGAAACTATACTAAAGCTAGACAAGAATTATTTTAAATTTGATAAAGATATATTAAGTGAGATATTTAAGATAGGAATACCTTCGTCTTTAAATCAAATGCTTATGGGATTTGCAAATGTTGTTTCTAATAACATAGCAGTTAATTATGGAACTTTGACTGTCGCAGGTATGGGTGTTGCTATGAAAGTTATGATGATAGGTACTTTTATATTTATAGGTTTTTCATCTGGTTCTCAACCTTTAATTGGTTATAATTATGGTGCAGGAAATATAAATAGAGTGAAAGAAGCTATTAAAAAAGGTATAAGCATAACTATGAGTATAGGAATAGTTCTTTCTGTTGTATTTTATTTATTCTCAGAAAATATAATAGGAACGTTTATAGATGATACTGATGTTATAAAACAAGGGAGTATAATACTTAAAGCACTTTTAATATCACTTCCTTTTATAGGACCTCAAATGATAGGTACTGTAACAGCACAATCTTTAGGTAAGGCACTTTTATCAACTATACTTTCTGTTTCAAGACAAGGTATACTATATATTCCATTAATACTAATACTTAATAACTTATTTGGATTTGACGGATTTATATATGCACAACCTATAACAGATATTATAATGATGATGTTATCGTTATTTTTAATAACTAATATGCTAAAAAAAGAACAATAGAGTTAGGAGCTATCAAATTTACACTTTGGTAGCTTTTAATTTTTATATATGTTATAATTTTTATGAATAATTTGGGTATATATATTTTAGTATTAATAGTGAGGTGATTTTATGAAGATATATAATACTTTAACTAGACAAAAAGAAGAGTTTATACCTATTGAAGAAGGAAAGGTAAAAATGTATGTTTGTGGACCGACAGTTTATAATTATATACATATAGGAAATGCCAGACCTTTTATAATGTTTGAAACTCTTAGAAGATACTTTGAATATAAAGGATATGAAGTAACTTTTGTTCAGAATTTTACTGATGTTGATGATAAAATAATAAAAAGAAGTCATGAAGAAAATATAACTCCAGAGGAAGTTGCTAATAAATATATAAAAGAATATTTTGTAGATGCAGACGGGCTTGGGATAAAAAGAGCGGATGTTCACCCAAGAGTAACTGAGAACATACAAGAGATAATAGATTTTGTAAAAGAATTACAAGATAAAGGATATGCTTACGAGTCTGACGGAGACGTTTATTTCGATACTAAAAAGTTTGAAGGATATGGAAAACTTTCAAGACAAAATCAAGAAGATTTAGAAGCAGGGGCTAGAATAGAGGTAAATGATAAAAAGAAAAATCCTATGGATTTTGTTTTGTGGAAGTCAAAAAAAGAAGGAGAACCAGGTTGGCAAAGTCCTTGGGGAGAAGGTAGACCAGGTTGGCATATAGAATGTTCTGTTATGTCAAATAGATATCTAGGTGAAACTATTGATATACATGCAGGAGGGCAAGATTTATCATTCCCTCATCACGAAAATGAGATAGCACAAAGCGAGTCTAAAAGTGGGAAGACATTCTCTAATTATTGGATGCATAACGGTTATATAAATATAAATAATGAAAAAATGAGTAAATCAAAAGGGAATTTCTTTACTGTAAGGGATATATCTAAAAAATATGATTTAGAAATAGTTAGATTTTTTATGTTATCTGCACATTATAGAAACCCTGTTAATTTTAGTGATGAAATGTTAGCTCAAGCAAAAGCTGGTCTTGAAAGAATTTATAATGCTAAAGAAAAGTTAGGATTTACTATAAATAATTTAACTAATAAAGACATTCTAGAAGAAGAGAAGAATCTATTAGATGAATTAAGTAATTATAAAAATAAATTTATAGAAGCTATGGACGATGATTTAAACACTGCAGATGCTATAAGTGTTATTTTTGAATTATCAAGATTTACTAATACTAATATAAATGAAAATTCTTCACTTGAGTTTGCTAATAAATGTTTAGATTTATTTAATGAATTGACTGGAGTTTTAAATATAGCTAATAAAAAACAAGAAGAAATATTAGATAAAGAAATAGAAGATTTAATAAATAAAAGAGTAGAAGCTAAGAAAAATAAAGATTTTAAATTAGCAGATGAAATAAGACAAAATTTACTTGATAAAGGTATAATACTTGAAGATACTAGACAAGGAACTAAATGGAAAAGAGCTTAAGATTATGGATGAAAATAAATTGATTACTATGTCACCGCTTGTTTTGGCATATTTAGGAGATACGGTTTACGAATCATATATTAGAGAATATTTAATAACTAAAAATATAAATAAAAAAGTAAATGACCTTCATAAAACTGCTATAAAGTATGTTAAAGCAAAGGCACAAGCTACTATAATTCACGAATTAGAAAACGAGCTAACAGAAGAAGAAACTAGAATATACAAAAGAGGAAGAAACCAAAAATCTCATACCAAAGCGAAAAATGCAGATATAGTAGATTATAAATGCGCAACGGGATTTGAATCATTAATTGGTTATTTATATTTATCAAAAGATATAGAAAGATTAGAGTATATAGTTTATAAAGGAATAGAAATAATAGAAAATAGTCTTTAATTTTAAAGGCTATTTTTTGTTTAAACTTACAAATAGAAAAAAAGACATTATTGTTGTATAATTAAATTTATAAAAAATATGGGAGAGTTTAATATGAAAGTAAATATAATTGCTCATACACCAGAACCTGAAAAAGTAATATCAATGGCCGCTAAGCTATGTTATTCTCCGGTTGGTGTAGATGAAATAGAAAAGAATTTAACTGACGAATCTGTTGATAAGTTTATTAACATGTTAATGAGTATGGGACATGAATCTCCTCTTGAGCATGTTAGTTTCACATTTGCAGTAGAAGGAATTTCAAGAGCTTGTTCTCATCAATTAGTAAGACATAGAATAGCAAGTTACTCTCAACAAAGTCAAAGATATGTAAAATTATACCAGTTTGAATATATAATTCCAAAAGAAATAGAAAAAATTGATGAAGCTAAAAAGGTTTTTATTGATGCTATGAAAAAAGACCAAGAAGATTATGACAAATTGGTTGATATATTATTTAATAAACATTGTAAAAAGTTAGTACAACAAGGGAAAGATGCAAAGAAAGCTAAAAAAGATGCTGAAAAAAAAGCCATAGAAGATGCTAGATATGTATTCCCTAATGCTTGTGAAACTAAAATAGTTTTTACTATGAATGTAAGAAGTTTATATAATTTTATAGAACATAGAACTTGTGAAAGAGCACAGTGGGAAATAAGAGATTTGGCAACTCAAATGCTAAAAAAATTAAGAGAAATTTCTCCGGTATTATTTAATAATAAAGGTCCAAAATGTATAAAAGGACCTTGTCCAGAAGGAAAAATGACTTGTGGTGAAATAATTAGAATAAGAGAAAAATTTAAGAATTTATAGGTGAATTAAATGGCGATAATAGAAGGTAGAAATCCGATTATAGAGGCTTTAAAAAACGATAGAGAAATAGATAAGATAATGATATCTAATTCTTCTAAAGAAGGCTCTATTAAAAAAATAATAGCTATGGCAAAAGAAAAAGGTATAGCTATACAAAATGTTGATAAGAAAAAATTAGATGAAATAAGTGAGAGTCATTCGCATCAAGGTGTTATAGCTCAAGTTAGTGATTATAAGTATTTTGAACTAGATGAAATTTTAGAAATAGTTAAAAATAAGGGCGAAGATGCATTTTTTATAATTTTAGATGAAATAACTGACCCTCATAATTTAGGTTCTATAATAAGAACTGCAGATGCAGTTGGTGCGCATGCAGTTATTATACCGAAGAGAAGGTCGGTAAATATTACTCCAGTAGTTGCTAAGGCATCAGCTGGTGCTGTTGAGTATGTTCCAGTTTGTAAAGTAACCAATATAGTTAATACTATTAAAAGATTAAAAGAAGAAGGTCTTTGGATTGCAGCAGCAGATATGGACGGAGATGTTTTTTATGAAAAAGATTTAAAAGGACCCTTAGCTTTAGTTATAGGTAGTGAAGGTTTTGGGATATCAAGACTAGTGAAGAAAAATTGTGATTTTGTAGTTAAAATGCCTATGATAGGGAATGTAACTTCTCTTAATGCATCTGTTGCATCGGGAATACTTCTTTATGAGATATTTAAACAAAGACAAAATTAAGAAATATTTAATAGTTGATGGTTACAATATTATAAATGCTTGGGAAAACTTAAGAGAAATTTCAAAAACTGATTTAGAACATGCTAGAACGATTTTGATTGATAATATGATAGAGTATGTTGAATTTACTGGTAAAATTGGAATAATAGTTTTTGATGCATATAATGTTAGAAATTCAAAAGAAAAAGTTGAACAGTTTAGAAATGTTACCGTTGTATACACTAAAGAACATCAGACTGCCGATAGTTATATAGAAATGTATATAAATAACTTATCGAAATATGATGATATAAAAGTAGCTACTAATGATTATGCAGAACAACAAATAGTATTAGGAAAAGGAGCCACTAGAATATCAGCTAGAGAACTTAAACTTGATTTTGAAGAAGCTAAGTCAAAAATGAATGAAAAAAATAAAAATATAGAAAAAAAGATACAAAGAAATTACTTAGAAGATAGATTAAATAAAGAACTTTTGTCGAAACTTGAAAACATTCGTAGAAGACGTTGAAATGGATATTTCTTTTAAGTTATAATACGTCTAGTAATTTTAATTTTGGGGGAATAGACGATGTTAGCTAAAGAAAATTTTTACGATGTTATAGACAATTCGCAAGAAGATGAAAATAAAATAGTATTAAAAGCAAAAAATGGGGATAAAATATCACAAGAATACATTATAAAAAAGTACATAAATTTTGTGAAAATTAAATCGAATCCATACTATTTAGTAGGAGCTGATAAAGATGATATAATTCAAGAAGGTTTGATAGGTCTTTATAAAGCTATAAGAGATTTCGATGAAAGTAAAACTAATTCATTTAGAGGCTTTGCAGAAATATGTATAACTAGACAAATTATAACTGCAATTAAAACGGCAACTAGAAAAAAACATACTCCTCTTAATTCATACGTCTCATTAAATAAACCAGTTTATGACGAAGAATCAGAGAGAACTTTAATAGACATAATAGCAACTAATATATCATCAGATCCAGAAGAGCTTATAATAAGCAAAGAAGAATTAAAGAGAATTCAAAATAAAATGGATAAAGTTTTAAGTGATTTAGAACTTAAAGTATTAGAAATGTATTTAAATGGAAGGTCTTATCAGTATATAGCAAATAGGCTTGATAGAGACGTTAAATCCATAGATAATGCACTTCAAAGAGTAAAGAGAAAATTGGAAAAATGTCTTGAAAACAAAAATGATTAATAGTA
>JAGHEK010000074.1 GCA_017889265.1 Romboutsia sp.
TAAGATAAAAAGATTAGTATTTGGTTAAAATTTACAAATACTAATCTCTATAGGGTATTTTTTTGCATAAAACAATTTACTTTATTTGGAAATTGGATTTTAACTAGCACAACAGGTTAATTATTATACAGTATTAAAATTATTTTGTATAATTTTTGGATTATATAATAAGGGGTTTTATTTTTTTTGCTTATTATATATAATTAAAAGATTAGGAGTTAAAAATAAATTTTGAGGTGATAAAATTTGTTTATAGATGATACAATAGCAGGAATTGCAACTGCACCTGGAGAAGGTGGAATAGGAATAATTAGAATAAGTGGGAATAAATCTCTTGAAGTTTGTGAGAGTATATTCAAATCAAAATCAAATAAAAAGATAAATGAATATAATCAAAGAACTTTGATTTATGGAAATATATATGATAATGAAAATATAATAGATGAAGTTTTAGTAGCGTATATGAAAGGTCCAAATTCGTATACGGCAGAAGATGTTATTGAAATAAATTGTCATGGTGGTTTTATTTCAGTAAAAAAAATACTAGAACTTATTTTATCGAAAGATGTTAGATTAGCAGAAGCAGGAGAATTTACTAAAAGAGCATTTTTAAATGGCAGAATAGATTTATCTCAAGCAGAAGCTATAATAGATGTTATAAAAGCAAAAACTGATAAGGCTTACGAAGTAGCTCAAAATCATCTTGAAGGTGCTTTATCTAAGAAGATAAAAGATTTAAGAATGAAAGTTACGGAAGTTTTAGCTCATTTAGAAGTTTCTATAGATTTTTCAGAGGAAGATGTAGAGGAAATAACATATAAAACATTAAAAGAAAAGTCTTTAGAATTAAAAGAAGAAATAAAAAAATTATATGACACGGCAGAGAGTGGAAAAATATTTAGAGACGGACTAAAAACAGTTATAATTGGTAAACCGAATGTGGGTAAATCATCATTGTTAAATGCAATATTAGGTGAAAATAGAGCAATAGTAACCGATATAGCTGGTACTACTAGAGATGTTATAGAAGAATTTGTAAATATAAATGGAATACCATTAAAAATAGTTGATACTGCAGGTATAAGAGAAACTGATGATATAGTTGAAAAAATAGGTGTTGAAAAATCAAGAGAGTCTTTTAATAATGCAGATTTAGTTATAATGGTTTTAGATTCTTCTAAAAAACTATCAAAAGAAGATATTGAAATATTAGAAGAACTAAAAAATAAAAAAGTAATAATACTTTTAAATAAGATAGATTTAGAGAGTAATATAGAAATAGATAAAATAAAAGAATATGTTGATGAAGATAGTATAATAAATATTTCGGCTTTAAAAAACATCGGAATAGATACTCTAAATACTAAAATAGAAGAAATGGTTTATAGAGGTAGTGTAAGAAGTTCATCTGATTTAATGATAACTAACACAAGACATAAGGACGCACTTTTTAAGGCTTATGAATCTATAAATGATGCTATAAAAGCTATTGATGATAATATGCCATATGATTTTATAGAAGTAGATTTTAAAAATATATGGGATTATTTAGGGTATATAAACGGAGATACAGTTAAAGAAGATTTATTAGATACGATATTTGCAAATTTCTGTATAGGAAAATAAATTTTGTTTCACGTGAAACTTTTTATGAAAGGAGATAAAAATGCAACGATTTAATGCAGGAAAATATGATGTTATAGTAGTTGGTGCAGGACACGCAGGTTGTGAAGCTGCACTTGCTACTGCTAGAAAAGGACATAAAACTTTAGTTATAACACTTTCTTTGGACTCGATAGCTTTAATGCCTTGTAACCCTTCGATAGGTGGAACTGGTAAAGGTCAATTAGTAAAAGAGATTGATGCTTTAGGTGGTCAAATGGGGATTAATGCTGACAAAACTATAATCCAAAGCAGAATGTTAAATACGGCAAAAGGTCCGGCAGTACATTCTTTAAGATCACAAGCAGATAAATTCAGTTATCATACTGAAATGAAAAAAACTTTAGAAAATGAGCCTAACATAGATTTAGTTATGGATGAGGTTGTTGATATAATTCACGAAAATAAAGTTGTAAAAGGTGTAGCAACTAAATTAGGTGCTATATATGAAGCTAAAGCGGTTATATTATCTACTGGAGTTTATTTAAATTCTAAGATATATATAGGTGAATTAACTATAAATGAAGGTCCTAACTCTTTAGCTTATTCAAAACACCTTACTGAGAAGTTAGTAGATTTAGGGCTTAATATGAGAAGATTTAAAACTGGTACACCTGCTAGAATCCATAGAGACAGCATAGATTTTTCTGTTATGGATATACAGGAAGGTGATAGTAGAATAACGCCGTTTTCGTTTTTAACTGATGAAGTTAATATAAATCAAGAGCCTTGTTATTTAACTAGAACAAATCTAAAAACGCACGAAATAATAAACGATAATTTAGGTAGAACAGCTATGTACAGTGGGAAAGTTGAAGGAACTGGAGCTAGATATTGTCCTTCAATAGAAGATAAAGTTGTTAGATTTAGTGATAAAGAATCGCATCAAATATTTATTGAACCAGAAGGTTTAAATACTAAAGAAATGTATATTCAAGGTATATCTACTAGTTTACCGTATGAAGTTCAAATGGATATGTATAAGAGTGTAAAAGGTCTAGAAAATGCTAAAATAATGAGACCTGCATATGCGATAGAGTATGATTGTATAGATCCTACACAACTTAAAATAACTCTTGAGATAAAGGGGGTAGAAAATCTATTTAGTGCAGGGCAATTTAATGGTACTTCTGGATATGAAGAAGCTGCTGCACAAGGGCTTATAGCAGGTATAAATGCTGCACTTAAAATAGAAGGTAAAGAACCTTTTATACTTGATAGGTCAGAAGCATATATAGGAGTTTTAATAGATGATTTAGTAACTAAAGGAACTAATGAACCTTATAGAATGATGACATCAAGAGCAGAGTATAGACTTTATCTGAGACAAGATAATGCAGATATGAGGCTTACTCAAAGAGGTTATGATATAGGGCTTGTTAGCGAAGAAAGATATAATAAATATTTAAAGAAAAAAGAAGAAGTAGAAAAAGAATTAGAAAGATTAAAAACTGAAAGGGTTACACCTAAAGAAGTTAATCATATCTTAACTGAAATGGGTGCATCTGAAATAAAAGTAGGGTTATCTTTATATGAATTCTTAAAAAGACCGGAAGTTACTTACGATATAATAGAACAAATAGGAAAAGGTGCAGGAGATGACGTTTCTTATTATGTTAAAGAGCAATGTGTAATAATGACTAAATACGAGGGCTATATAGATAAGCAATTAAAACAAATAGATAGTTTCAAAAAATTAGAAAATAAGAAACTTCCTATTGATTTGGACTATTTATCGATAGACGGACTTAGAATAGAGGCAAGACAAAAACTTACTGCTATAAAACCTATTTCAATAGGACAAGCATCTCGTATATCTGGAGTTTCGCCTGCTGATATATCTGTTCTTTTAATTTATTTAGAACAAAGAAGAAGAGGAAAAAATAATGACAAATAAAGAACTACTAAAAAAAGGTATAACTGAGTTTAATATAGATGTAGATGAAAAAATGATTGATGATTTTTCTATATATAGAGAAATATTGGTTGAGTGGAATCAAAAAATGAACTTAACAGGTATAGAAGATGAAAAAGAAGTTTTTATAAAACACTTTTTAGATTCGGTATCTATATTTAAAAATGGTTATATAAAAGATAATATGAAAGTAATAGATGTTGGGACTGGAGCAGGATTTCCAGGACTTCCAATGAAAATAGCGAAAAGAAGTCTTGATGTAACATTGCTTGATTCTTTAAATAAGAGAATAAATTTTTTACAAGAGGTTTGTAAAAAAATATATATAGATGATGTTGAATTCATACACGGAAGAGCAGAAGATTTTGGACAAGATGAGAATTATAGAGAACAATATGACATAGCTACTGCAAGAGCAGTAGCTGGTCTTCCGGTTTTAATGGAGTTTTGTGTACCTTTTGTTAAAGTTGGAGGATATTTTATATGTTTAAAAGGTCCTAATGCAGATTTAGAACTAGAAGAGTCAAAGAAAGCTATGGAAACTTTGGGGGTTAAGTTTATTGAAAAAATAGATATAAAATTACCTGAAATTGAACTGAATCATAATATATTAGTTTTTGAAAAAATTCAAAATACACCTTCTAAATATCCGAGAAAAGCAGGAAAGCCTTCAAAAAGTCCTATAAAATAAATTTTTTTAGTTTTGGAGTTTTAGTATGAGTAAAATAATAGCTGTTTTTAATCAAAAAGGTGGGGTTGGAAAAACAACTACCAATGTAAATTTAACTGCGAGCTTAGGTAAAAAAGGAAAGAAAATTTTAGTTTTAGATTTAGACCCACAAGGAAATACTACTAGCGGTTATGGAATAGATAAAAATAATGTAGACTACACAATATATGATGTTATGTTAGATGATGTAGACATAAAAGAAGCTATAATAAAAACTGAATTTGAAAATATAGATATAGTTTCTTCAACTACTGATTTATCTGGTGCAGAGGTTGAACTTGCGACTAAAAAAGATAGAGAATATTCTTTAAAAAAATCGTTAGAAAAAGTAAGAAATGAATACGATTATATATTTATAGACTGTCCACCTTCTTTAGGTATGCTTACTATAAATTGTTTGACTACTGTTGATAGTGTTTTAATACCTATACAATGTGAATATTATGCACTTGAAGGGGTTAGTCAACTTATGGAAACTATAAAACTTGTAAAATCTAGACTTAATCCAAATTTAGAAATACAAGGAGTAGTTCTTAGTATGTTTGACGGTAGAGCTAATTTATCTATACAAGTAGTTGAGGAAGTTAAAAAATATTTTAAAGGGAAAGTATATTCTACATTAATACCTAGAAATGTTAGATTAGCAGAAGCACCAAGCCACGGAAAACCTGTAATTTATTATGATTCAAGATGTAAAGGTACAGAGGCATACCTTGATTTGGCAGAAGAATTTATAGATTTAGAAGAAAATATTTAGGGGGTATCGATTTGTCTACAAAAAGAAGTAATAGATTAGGTAGAGGTCTTAGTGCTTTGATACCTGATATAGAAGAGAAAATAGAAAAAAAAGATATAGAAAATATTTCTATAAAAGATATATATCCTAATGAAAACCAACCTAGAAGAGTTTTCGACGAAGAAAAAATAAAAGATCTTAGTGAATCTATTAAAAAATATGGTGTATTACAACCGATAGTATTAAAACCAGATGAATTTGGTAAATATATGATAATAGCAGGTGAAAGAAGATATAGAGCCTCTAAAATGGCTAATTTAACTGAGATACCTGCTGTTTTAAGAGATATACCTATAAAAGAAATAATGGAAATAGCCCTTATAGAAAATTTACAAAGAGAAGAATTGACACCGATAGAAGAGGCTTTAGGATATAAAAGTTTAATAGAAAATTATAAATTAACTCAAGAGGAAATTTCTGAAGCGATAGGAAAAAGTAGACCTCATATAGCTAATATGTTGAGGCTTTTAAATCTTGAGAAAGAAGTTATAGAAATGATAAATCAAGGTTTTATAACTGCAGGACACGGAAAAGCATTACTTAGAGTAACTGATAAAATACAACAGATAAACCTTGCAAATAAAGTTATAGATGAAAATCTTTCTGTAAGAGAAACTGAAGATCTTACTAAAAATGTATTTATAGAAAAAAAGAAAAAGAAAACTCCACAAAAAGATATATTCACACTTGATATAGAAGAAAAGCTTATGAATGCACTAGGAACTAAAGTGAATATATCTAAGGGAAAGAAAAAGGGGAAAATAGAAATAGAATATCACGATGATGAACAACTAAGTAATATAATTTCACTCTTGATTGATGAAGTATAGGAAGGAAAATTTATGATTTATTTAGATAATGCCGCTACTACATTTCCTAAGCCAGATGTTGTATATGACGCAGTTATGGATTGTATGAAAAATTATTGTGCAAATCCAGGTAGAGCAGGTCATAAATTATCGCTAAGAGCAGGACGAGAAATATATGATACTAGAGAAAACTTAGCTAAATTATTTAATATAGATAATCCTATGAACATAATTTTTACATCTAATGCAACTGAGTCTTTAAATTTAGCTATAAAAGGGTTATTAAAAAAAGGTGACCATGTAATAACTACTAGTATGGAACACAACTCTGTTATAAGACCTATAATGGCATTAGAAAAAATAGGTGTTGAAAATACAATAGTAGATTGTGATGAAGAAGGCTTTTTGGATATAAACGATTTAGAAAAAGCTATTAAATCCAATACGAAGCTTATAGTAACGACACATGCATCTAATGTATTTGGTACTTTGATAGATATAAAAGAAGTAGGACTGGTGGCTAAAAAAAATAATATAACTTACTTGGTAGATGCTTCTCAGACTGCAGGAGTTTATGATATAGATGTAAAAAATATGAACATAGATATTTTAGCAACTGCAGGACATAAAAGTTTATTAGGACCTCAAGGAGTTGGTATTCTTTATATAA
>JAGHEK010000075.1 GCA_017889265.1 Romboutsia sp.
ACAAAAAATAAAAAACATAGTATTATTGGTAAAAATGTTAAAATTTGATATATACCTTTTTAGAAAGGATTTTATAATTTATGAAAGTTTATGAAATAAAGTTAAAATTAGTTCTTTTGAATGATATAAAACTAAATGATGTTCAAATAGAGATTTGTAACATAATAGATTCTTTTTTAGCGAAAGATGAAAAATGGTTAGAGTTTCATAAAGACAATAAATTTAAAAATTATTGTTTTAACTCTTTTTATCCTTTAGAAGAAGATAAAATATATAAAAAAGACAAAGTATATAGTTTAATAATAAGAACCATAGACAAGGATTTGGCTGAGTATTTTAATGAAAATCTGCATAATAGCAATAATGATATGATAAGATGTTTAACATCTAATATTAGGATAATACCTAAAAAACATATAGAGAAGATATATTCTATAACACCGATTGTTATAAAAACTGATAATGGTTACTGGAAAGATATATTATCTTTAAAAGAATTTGAAGAAAGAATAAAGATTAATCTAATTAAAAAATATAATGAAATAAATAATACAAAAATAAATGAAGATTTTGATTTTTACACAAATTTAGAATTCAAAAATAAAAAACCGTGTTCAATAAACTATAAAAATGTTAAATTATTAGGAGATAAGATAAGTCTTAACATATCTGATGATAAAATATCTCAAGAATTAGCATATATGGCACTTGGTACTGGTATAGGAGAAATGAATTCAAGAGGATTAGGAATGGTTAATTTTAGATATTTATAAAAAAAGGGGGTGATTTGATGCTAAAAGAATGTATAGAGATTTTTAAAAAAGAATATACCAAAAAAGGCGATAGATTAATAACTGATGATTATATTCCTTCAGATGGAACTTATGTTTTAGTTTCAGTTGAAAATGATAAGTTTAAAATTAAAGAGTCTTTTGATATTATCTATAATAAAAAAACTAAAGAAGTTCAAGGAAAAGATAATATCTATTATAAAAAAATATGTGAATTTGACTATAATAGTAAATTATTAAGTATGAATAAGCCGATTGATAGCAAAAAAGTAATTCATAGTAATAATTATTTATCATTTTTTATAAAAAAAGAAAGTCTATCTAATAATAAACTTACTGAAAATATAATTGATAATTATTATGATATATTAGCTAATCCAAAAATAAAGTATACAAAACCAAAAGCTAAGGAGTTTTATTCTATTGTAGAAAATGACTTAGATAAAATAGATTTAGACTTAGTTGACAAAATAAGAGGCTTTATAAAAGAAAATATATTTACTTTAGAACAACAGGGAATAAATATAGAAGGTAAAGATTATTTAAAAATATTTTTTGATGTTGATATTAAAAATTATTTAAACGAAGGAAGTAGATACTTTATATTAAATCTATTTAATAGCAATGATTTTAATCAAAATATAAATGGAGATATATATGGTCTTCCTAATGATAATATGAATTTAAATTCTAAAAAACCTTATCTTGAAAATAAATCAAGGAAAAATAAGTTGCCAAACATTTTGAGTTATAAAGAAGTATTAATTCAAAAAAAGTTCTTTGATTATTTATTGAATCAAGCATCTAAAGGTAAAAGTAATATTTATGTAACTGATGAAAAAATTATAGCCAACGAAAGTTCAGAAATGCCAAAAGATGATTTATATGGTTATTACTTGAGGCTTAAAAAGGGTACAGAGGTTGAAATAATAGACTTTGACATCATAAATGATTATAAATTTATATTAGATAAACAGTTTAAATTACATAATGTTGTTTCTTTAGATGAGAAATATTTAGAAGATAATTATAAAACTTATAGAGATAAAAAAGAGATACAGTTGCTTTTAGATAATTTTATGTTTTCTAAGTTTCTTATAAATAATTATTTTAATGAACCAGGTGATATTTCTATAAAAGATAATATACTAAAAAGAAATATATTACTTTGTAGAAATAAGATATTTAATTATATATATAAAGGTGATGAAGTAGGATTATATAAAGTTTTGGATAAATCTTTAGAAGATTTAATAAATGAAAATATAAAACAAGGTAGATACATAAAGGCTACTCATCAATTTAATCTTAAAATATCGCTTAAAAACTATTTCGAAGGGGGCGAAAATATGGCGGATATAATACATAAAATAAAAGAAGATTTAAGAGAAAAAATCAATTCAAATCAGACACAATCTATAAAACAAGACGATGAATATTATTTTGCAGTTGGACAACTTGTAAACTATTTATTATCGAAAAGCAAATCAAAAAATACTCCTCATCACTTGATAAATTCCTTTATAAATGCTAAAAATGATAAATTTATAAAAGATAAGTTGAGAGTTTTATACAAAAAATATAACTATGATGATAATATGAATGGAAAAAGAGTTAAAAATTTATATGCTATGATACTTTCTTATACTCCTGAAGGTAATATTAATGAAGATATCATAATAGCAGGGTTTTTACATAGTAGTCTAATTTATGAAAAGATAAAGGGGGAAGAAGTAAATGAATAAAAGAGTATATGGAGTAATAGGAATATCTTCTAAAATGGCTAATTGGAATGCTGATTTTAGTGGATATCCAAAAACAACATCAGATGGAGAAACTTTTGGAAGTGATAAAGCATTGAAGTATCCAATGAAAAAACTGTGGGAAAATCAAGGCGAAAAAATACTTTATATAAAATCGATGAAGTTTGTAGAAAGTAAAAAAGAGGGAATAACTTTAAATCCACGTTCTTTAAAAGAAAGATATGAAAATATATTTGAAGTAGAAGATTTGAAAAACTGTAAAGATACAAAAGAAGTTTTAAGTAATTTGTTTAATGCATTAGATGTTAAAAATTTTGGAGCAACATTTGCAGAAGAAGGTAATAATATATCTATAACAGGTGCAGTTCAAATAGGACAAGGATTTAATAAATACGAAGGAACTAATCCAGAAGAACAACAAATACTTTCTCCATTTAGAGCTGATAAATCTACATCAACTGAAGAAGCTAAAAATTCAACACTTGGAACTAAAATAGTAAGTAATGAAGCTCATTATTTTTATCCATTTGCAATAAATCCAAGAGCTTATAAAGAGTTTGTAGAACTTGGTGTTACTGGTGGATATAGCGAACAAGACTATAAAAAATTCAAAGAAGCATCTTTAGTAAGTGCTACTGCATTTAATACAAATTCAAAAGTTGGTTGTGAAAATGAATTTGCACTTTTTGTTGAAACTAATGAGGATTTATATTTACCGAATTTATCAGATTATATAGAATTTAAAAAAGGTGATGATAAAAATACGATAAAAATAACTTGTGAGGACTTAGTAAACACATTAGAGGGAATACAAAATATTGAAATATACTATAATCCTTATACAACTGATATCGATTGTAATATAAAAAATGCAAAATTCTTTAATATATTTACAAAAAAAGAAGTAGATGGTATGTAATATGAATGTACTTAAATTTAGGTTAAGTGGGAAAACTGCATTTTTTAAAAAACCTGATGTTAATTCATATTTTTACTTTACATATACAAATATTCATAAGGTAGCACTTCTAGGGCTTTTTGGTACGATACTAGGATATGGAGGCTATAATCAATATAAAAGAAAAATGATTATGGACAAAAATTGTAAAGATAAGTATCCAGAGTTTTATGAAAAATTAAAGGATATAAAGATAGGTATAGAACCATTAAATAAAAATGGTGTTATATCTAAAAAAATACAAGTTTTTAATAATTCAGTTGGATATGCATCTAAAGAGCAAGGCGGAAATCTGATAGTAAAAGAGCAATGGCTTGAGAATCCAAATTGGAATATATATATTCTTTTAGATAATGATGAAAGTAAAAAAATTTGTGATTATATAGTAAATAGAAAATCGATATTTCAACCTTATCTTGGAAAGAATGATCATTTTGCTAATATAACTGATATAGAAGTTATAACTGATATAGAAAAAATAAAAAATATTGATGAAATAAATTCTTTGTTTATAGAAGAAAATATAGAGTTTGATTTAGATGACGAAGAAGAATATTTTAAATATAGCGAAAGACTACCTGTATCTTTAACACAAGAAGATAATATGTATGAATTTAAAAAATTTATTTTTACTAATATGCTTATAGAAGATATGGAAAGTGATTTTGTATATAAAGTTAAAAATAAAAACATAATGTTTTTTTAGAGGACTCAATGTCCTTTTTTATTTTGAAAAATAAAGAGGTATTTTATATGAATTATTTTGAAGAAAATTATTTAATAGATATATCTAATTTGATTAAAAAAGATATATTGTTTTATGCCCATATAAAAGAAAATGAAAAAGAAACTTTGATTAATCATATTGATTTATGTAATAAATATTTCCTAAAGATATTTGAATCTAAGAGTTTAAAAAATGTTTTTTTGAATTTTGAAAAAAACTATCTATCAGAATTATCAAGTGAAAATATAAACTTATTTAGAAAAATGCTTATAAATGTAGTTAATTTTCACGATATAGGAAAAATAAATCCTCTTTTTCAAAGTTTGAAAATGAATAATCAAATAAAAAATAAAGAAAAAATAAAAGAAAATAATGAAATAGGGAGTAAGCACTCTATATTATCATCTGTTTTATATATAAATAATTTTATAGAAGATATAAATTCTATAAAAAAGATAGATAAAAGACAATATAAGTTATTGACTCAGATTCTTTTTATAAACTCTTATATAATATCAAGGCATCACGGTAAATTAAATGAGTTTTATGATTTTTGTGATTTATTTGATGAAGAAAGTTATAAAGATGGTGTAAGGTCTATAATTTTTCTAAATGAAAATTATGAATATTTATATGAGAAAAATATAGATATAAATTCTAAAAAAATATATAGAAAAATAAAAAATTGTTTAAAAGATTTTGCTAAAAATAAAAAAGAAGAAAACATATATTTGTTTACATATATAAAATTATTACATTCATTACTTGTAGCTAGTGATTTTTATGCCACAAGTGAATTTATGGAGAATATAAAAATTGATGAATTTGGTGATATAAGCGATATACAAAATTTTTATAATGATTATAAAAAAAGTGAAATATATAAGAAAATAAGAGAGTATGAAGAAAGTAAATATTATAAAGAAAAAGATTTATTTAAAGAAAAAAATATAAATATATTAAGAACAGAAATGTTTTTGGATAGCGAAAAAGAACTTATAAAAAATATACATAATAATATATTTTTTCTAGAATCACCAACGGGAAGTGGTAAAAGTAATACTTCAATGAATCTTAGTTTTAAGTTAATAGAAGAAGATAATGATATAAAAAAAATATACTATGTATATCCATTTAATACTTTGATAGAACAAAATATAAATTCTATAAAGAAAATTTTTAATGACGATACTTTAAAAAATATTGCAGTAATAAATTCTATAACACCTATAAAAACAGAACAGAATTCGATTGATAACGAAGAAAAACAAGAAATATATGATTATAATTTTTACTCAAAGGCACTTCTTGATAGACAGTTCTTAAATTATAGTATGATACTTACAACACACGTTAGTTTATTTGATACTTTATTCGGTAGCAAAAAAGAAAACTCGTTTTCATTTCATCAACTCTCAAATAGTGTAGTAGTTTTAGATGAGATACAAAGTTATAAAAATACTCTATGGACAGAGATTATAACTTTTTTATATAGTATGTCAAAAATCCTTAATATAAAAATAATAATAATGTCTGCTACGTTGCCAGATTTAAAGTTTTTACTTGATAATGATGAGAATATAAATATTGTAAACTTGATAAAAGATAGAGAAAAATATTTTACAAATAAATTATTTAAAGAAAGAGTAGTTGTTAATTATGATTTGATAGGTAAAAATGTCGATGATATTTTAAATCATATAAAAAATAACATTAAAAATAATAAAGTACTCGTAGAATTTATAAAAAAGAAAACCGCTTATGAATTTTATTATAAATTAAGAGAGTTAAATATAGAAGTTGAACTTTTAACTGGTGATGATAATATAGTTGAAAGAAATAGAATTTTAGATAAAATAAATAAGTCTGATGAAATTATTTTAGTTTCAACTCAAGTTATAGAAGCAGGGGTTGATATTGATATGGATATAGGATACAAAGATATATCAAAATTAGATAGTGAAGAACAATTTATGGGAAGAATAAATCGTTCTTGTAAAAAAAGTGGTAAGGTATATTTTTTTGATTTAGATAAAGCAAATCATATTTATAAAAATGATTTAAGGATTAATAATATATTTACTTTAGAAAATGATGAAATGAGAGAAATATTAATAAATAAAAATTTTAAAAAATATTATACATATATTATGGATTGCTTAAAAAAAGAAGTAAATGAACGTTTAGATGATAATAATTTAGAAAGATTTTTTAACGATGATGTTGGAAAGTTAAATTTTGAAAATATAGAGAAGAGAATGAAATTAATTGATGAAACGAATTATTGTATGTACGTTTATTTATCAAGAAAAATAATGATAGATGAAAATACTGAGTTAGATGGCTATATAATATGGAATGATTATAAGGAATTATTAAAAAATAATGCTATTAATTATTCAGAAAAACAAGTTAAATTATCAATTTTAAAAAGTTATTTTAATTATTTTATTTACCAAATACAAAAAACAGATTTAATTTATAATGATAAAATTGGAGAAATATATTTTATAGAAGAAGGAGAAGAATACTTTATAGATAATAAATTAGATAAAGAAAAATTGATTAGTGGGGTAGGGGATTTTATTTAATATGAATATAAATGGTACATTAATTAATTATTATTTTCACTGTAAAAGACAATGTTATTTACATGCAAATAGATTAAATTTTGAAGATAATAGTGAACTTGTTAAAATAGGCAGGGCTATTCACGATATTAAATCTCAACATAGTGAAAATACAGAAATTTTATTAGATAATATTAAAATAGATAAATTAAGTAAAGAATATTTAACAGAAATAAAAAAATCGGATGCTGATGTTGAGGCAAGTAAATGGCAATTAATATTTTATTTAAAGATACTTAAAGATAAAGGTATTTATAGAAAAGGCAAATTAGAATTTATTGAGAAAAATAAAACTTCTAAAAAAGTTGTTTATATAGATTTGAATGATAATATAGAGAAAGAATTGGATACCTATATGGAAAAGATAAAAAAACTTTTGGAACATGATGAAATACCACCTGCTATAAATAAGCCTAAATGTAAAAAATGTGCTTATTATGAGTACTGTTATATATAAGGGAGGCAGATATGGGGAGTACAAGATATATAACATCTATGGGAGAATTGACTAAAAAGGATAATTCTATTTGTTTTAGAAAAAACAATAAAAATGTATACATACCGGTTGAAAATACAAAAGAAATTTATTGTATGAATGAAGTTACAGTTAATACAAAAATATTAGATTTTTTATCTAAAAATAATATTATTATACATTTTTTTAATTACTATGAAGGTTATTCTGGGACATATTATCCTAAAAATAAATACAATAGTGGTAAATTACTTATTAATCAAGTTAAAAAATTTGATTCTGAAAGAATGGTTATAGCGAAATCGATAGTTCGTGGGATAGGGATTAATATTAGTGAGGTTTTATATCATTATTATAAACATGATAAGAAAGAGGTAAAATATACTATTGATTGGATAAGAAAAGAATTTTTTAATAAAATTAATGATACTACAAATATAAATCAACTTATGTGTGTAGAAGGAGAATTGTGGGAAAGATTTTATAGAGATTTTAGATATTTTTTACCAGAAGATTTTATAATGAACAAAAGAGTTAAGCGACCACCTGACAATCCTATCAATTCACTTATATCTTTTGGAAATAGTCTTTTGTATACAAAAACTATATCTATTATTTATAATACTCATTTAGACCAAAGGATAAGTTATTTGCACGAACCTTCAGAAAGAAGATTTTCTTTAAGTTTAGATATAAGTGAAGTTTTCAAACCCATTATAGTATATAAAACTATATTTGATTTAATTAATAATAGAAAGATAAAAGTAGACAAACATTTTGATAAAAATTTAAATTACTGTTTATTAAATTATGAAGGAAGAAAAATTTTTATAGAAGCATTTGAAAAAAGAATAGAGTCTGTATTTGAACATCCACGATTAAAAAGAAAAGTATCATACAAAACTGCTATAAAACTAGATTGTTATAAGTTGATTAAATTTATTATGGAAGATAAGGAGTTTATTCCTTTTAATATAAAGGAAAAAATATGATATGGTTAAAAAAATAAATTATAATTATGTTTTTGTATTTTATGATGTTAAAGAAAAAAGAGTAAATAAAGTTTTTAAGATATGTAAAAAATATCTATCACACTTTCAAAAGTCAGTTTTTAGAGGAGAAATGACACCTTCTAAATTGATAATGTTTAAAAATGATTTAAATAAGGTTATTGACGACGAACAAGATTTTATTTGTATTATAAAGTTGATGAATAACAGTGTATTTGGAGAAGAAATTCTAGGAAGTAAAAATAATGATACAGGAGAAGATTTAATAATATGATTTTTACCAAGTTATTTTGTATATAAAATACTTTAAAAACTAGTTATTTGAATGATTTAAGTGTATTTTGGTTATAAAAAAACAAA
>JAGHEK010000076.1 GCA_017889265.1 Romboutsia sp.
ACATACGAATATTTATCAATCGTACTTCTTTCTTTATAAGTTTTAACTATCTTTTCAACGTTATCATCAGTTAAATTATTTTGATTTTTACCTTTTTCAAACTCATTAGATGCATCAATGAATAATATATCATCTTTATTTTTTCTATTTTTCTTAAATACTAATATAACCGTTGGAATACTTGTCCCATAGAATATATTAGCAGGAAGTCCTATTACTGCATCTAATACATTTTTTTCTTCTATAAGGTATTTTCTAATAACCCCTTCACTAGCCCCTCTAAATAAAACTCCGTGTGGTAAAACTACTGCCATTGTTCCATTGTCGTCTAAGTGATAAATCATATGTTGGATAAAAGCAAAGTCTGCTTTTGATTTTGGTGCTAATTTTCCATATGGACTAAATCTATCATCATCTAAAAATTTATTGTCTGCACTCCATTTCGCAGAGTATGGAGGGTTTGCAACTATTGCCTCAAATTTCATATCTATATGTTCTGGATTTTCTAATGTATCATTATTTTTTATATCAAAATTATTATAGTTTACATCGTGAAGTAACATATTCATACGAGCCAAGTTATAAGTTGTTGAAGTAAATTCTTGACCATAAAACTTCCTTACTTTTGCCTCTTTTGCCACTCTAAGAAGAAGTGAACCAGAGCCACAAGTTGGGTCATATACATTTTTTAAATCAGTTTTTTCGATAGTTACTATCTTTGCAAGTATTTTTGATACTTGTTGAGGTGTATAAAACTCCCCTGCTTTTTTACCTGCATTAGATGCGAATTGAGATATCAAATACTCATATGCATCACCTAATACGTCTATTTCTGTATCCTCGTGTGAAAATTCTATGCTAGATATATTAGATATAACTTTTGCTATTAATTTTGAACGACTTTTTACGTCTTTTCCAAGTTTAGTCGAGCTTAAATCCATATCATCAAAAAGATTATCAAAATCCTCTTGGCTATCCATTCCTATTGTAGATTCTGTTATTGAATTTATAGCTTTTTGCAACATTTCTATATCAAAATTACCATTTTCTATACTGTTTACTAAATTAGAAAATAAATATGTAGGCTCTATAAAATATCCTATTTGTTCTAATAATTCTTCTTTTAAACCTTCTTTGTATTCTTCATCTTGCCAAGCAGTTAAATAATCTATATCGTCTTCTGATAATAAATCATTTACTCTAGATTCTACTTTTTCACTGAGATACCTATAAAATATAAGTCCTAATATATAGTTTTTAAATTCATTAGCCTCCATATTTCCTCTTAAATCATTGGCTATCGACCATAATTTAGAGTGCAATTCTCTTTGTTGTTCTTGTTGTTTTTCATTGGTTTTCATAATATCTCTCCACAAATTAATTATATTTTTCTGTATATTCATAGATAAAACTTTGTATTTTATCTATCTTATTTTTTCTTTCCAAAAATTTAGGCTTTAACTTTTCCTTTACTTCATTACTTATTTCTTCTCTGTTTACTATTCCACTATATTCGTACTCTGCTACACTTTCTTTTATAAATTCTTCACTAAGACCTATTTCATAAGCAAAATGGCTTACTTCTTCTAGTCTTTTATTTTCTTCAAATTTCACATATTCAAAATCTATATTATCATTTATATCTAATTTAGGAACTACTTTTTGTAAAAATTCTTTTATCAAATCGACTTTTCGCCTTAACTCAAGATTATCAATTTTATCTAGTTTATTCATTATATTTTCTATACTTCTTTGTTTATTTTTTTCGTCTGATAAATCTATGTTTGAAACTAAATTCATAATATATCCTACATTTATTTTATCAGTTTGCATTATCTCAATAGCAAAATCTATATCAGCAAGTATAGAAGTTTTTTCATTCTCTTGATGTTTTATACTTTCATATATCATAAAATACTTACTCTTAAAATCTTGGTATGTTTGTTCGCTTATATTTAATTTACTTTCTTCAAATTCAAATTCAGTAAAAGTATTAAGTTTTGTAAGTACCTTAGTTAGCTCTCTAAAAAGTATGACAAATTTCTTTTTATCTTCTTCAGATTTAATATCATCAACATTTTCAGGTGTTTTAGTTAATTTCATTAGATTTTCAAGATTTTCATTCCACAAATTCATATAATATTCATAGCTTTCCATTAAAACGGTATCGGTATTGTCCGTTTGAGAAAATAAACATAAAGCCTCGTCAGTGTTTTTCTTTAAATTTCTATAACAAACTACGTTTCCATAAGGTTTTGTTTGTTTTTCTATTCTATTAGTTCTTGAATATGCTTGTAATAAATCGTGGTATTTTAAATTCTTATCAACGTATAATGTATTTAAAGTTTTGCTATCAAATCCAGTCAAAAACATATTTACTACTATTAATATATCTATTTCACCTGATTTAACTCTTTTTGATACATCTTTAAAATAACTTGAAAAAGTATCTGTTGAATAATTAGTATCAAACATTTTATTATAGTCTTTTATCATTCTTTCTAATGAATCTCTTGAGTGTTCTTTTTTATCTTCTAAATCCTCATTATCAGAAAAAGTAAATATACCTGCTATTTTTAGGTTATGATTAATCTTTTTAAATTCATCATAATATTTTATAAGCATTGGTATACTTTGAACTGCAAATATCGAATTATACTGCATATTTCTAGTTTTTAGATGATGATTTTTTATTATATGATTTGATATAAGTTCAATTCTATCATCACATATAAATACTTCTTCTTTATCTATTGAATTTACTTTTTCATCATCTTCTTCATCAAAATTACCGTCAAATGTTTTTATATATTCAACCGAAAATCCTAAAACATTTCCGTCATTTATGGCATCTTTTATCAAATATGTATGTAAACATTCTCCAAATATATCTGCTGTAACTCTACCTTCTTGGCTTCTATTTTCTACAAATCTAGGTGTACCCGTAAATCCAAAATACTTAGCATTTACAAAATGTTTATTTATAGATTTATGCATATCTCCAAATTGAGATCTATGGCATTCATCTATTATGAATATTACTTTTTCATTTTTGTATTTATTCATTACTTTATAGTACAAATCTTCTTTCGGATTCTTAGATTTTTTTATAGCATTAGCCATTTTCTGTATTGTAGTAATTATTAAAGGCTTGTTTATATCATCTATATGTTTTATTAATGTTTCTGTTTTATCCGTTGTATCTACACTATCTAATTCAAATTTATTAAATTCCGATAACGTTTGAGCATCTAAATCTTTTCTATCAACTAAAAAGAATACCTTTTTTATATTCTTATCTAGTGCCAATAATTGACTTACTTTAAAAGAAGTTAGAGTTTTTCCACTTCCTGTTGTATGCCATATATACCCGTTTTTATTAGTTTCAGTAGCTCTTTTAAGTAAACTTTCAACTGCAAATATTTGATAAGGTCTCATAACCATAAGTAATTTATCCGTTTCGTTAGTTACCATATATCTTGAAATTACTTTTGATATAAAGTTTTTATCTAAAAAGTTTTTCGTAAATTCCGATAATTTAGTAATTCTATTATTTTTTTCATCACTAAAAAAGAAAGTCTGACTAAATAAAATCTCCTTATCGCTATTAGCAAAGTATTTAGTATCTACTCCATTACTTATTATAAATATTTGAATATATCTATATAGCCCTTGGTATGAATGTCTTTTATATCTATTTATTTGATTAAAAGCTTCTTTTAAATCAAGACCTCTACGTTTTAATTCTATCTGAATAAGTGGCAATCCATTTATAAGTAGTGTTACATCATAACGATTTTTATATTTTCCATTTACAGTAGTTTGATTAGTTACTTGAAATATATTATTTGAATAATTTTTAGTATCAAATAATTCTATATATACTTCTTTTTGATTTTCTCTTTCTAGTATAAATTTATCTCTTAGAATCATTGAACTTTGAAATACAGATTTTCCTTCTATATGATTAAGTATTCTTTCAAATTCTTTATCTGTAAAAGGTTCATTATTTAATTTAGATTTATTGTGTTCAAATAGTTTATTTCTAAAATTCTGTTTTAACTCATCTTCATTATTTGTCTTTACAAAATCAAACCCTTGATTTATAAGTTGTTTAATTAAATTTTCTTCTAATTTTGCTTCACTTTGATAACTCATAAACTCCCCCTTATTTTTTATATAATCTATTATATATTCTAATTACAAAAAATACCATAAAAAAGGAGTTGAGAAATCTCAACTCCTATAAATCTAAAACTTGTTTATAAACTATGTCTTTTTTCAATTTTCTATCTTTACAGACGATTTTTATAGCTTCTTTTTTAGAAATCCCTTCTTCGATAAGTTTTATTACATAATCTCTTTCATTTAAATCATCATAAGAATTAGTTACAGTCTTTTCACCTTTATATCCTTCAACTATTAAAACAAACTCACCTTTTACTTCTTTTTCTTCAAAAATACCAATCACAGTTTCTAAATCTTCTCTTATTATTTCTTGATATTTTTTTGTAAGTTCTCTATTAACTGATATATATCTATTTCCAAATATCTTATACATTTCTTTTAGAGTTTCTTTTAATCTATGAGGAGATTCATAAAAAATTATAGTTCTATCTTCTTCTTTTAATTCTTCAAGTCTTTTTTTCTTTACTTTTTTATCTCTATCTAAAAAACCTTCGAAAACGAATTTTGAAGTATCAAGCCCAGAACCAACAAGTGCCGTTATAGATGCTGTAGCCCCTGGTAAAACTTCTATTTCTATACCATTTTTTATAGCTAACTTAACTAAATCTTCTCCAGGGTCTGATATTCCAGGCATTCCTGCATCACTTATAAGTGCTATGTTTTCTCCTTGTAAAAGTTTATTTATTAAATAAGGTCCTTTAGTGTCTTTGTTATGTTCGTGATAACTAGTAAGTGGTTTTGATATTTCAAAATGATTTAAAAGTTTTATACTATGTCTTGTATCTTCTGCACCTATTAAATCGACTTCATTTAAAACTCTTACAGTTCTATAAGTTATATCTTCTAGATTTCCAATAGGTGTTGGACATATATACAATTTTCCACTCATAAAAATCCTCCTTATTTTATAAGCATTCCTTCGTTAGCATATATCCCCTTCATTTCTTTAGTATGCTCTCCATTTTCTTCATAAACATAAAGAGGGTCTAAAATTTTAAGTTCAGGTTTTCCACCTTTCATAAATTCAATCAAAACTAAATTAGGTGCTTTATTTGGTTTTGGATGAACGAATCTCACTTTTTTAGGTTCTAAATCGTACTTTCTAGCAAGCATAAAAATGTCTACAAGCCTTATAGGTCTGTGTATCATAAAAAATTTACCTCTTGGCATAACAAGTCTAGATGCCGATTTCATTACATCTTCTAATGTACATTTTATTTCGTGTCTTGAGATAGCTTTTTTATCACTTAAATTTTTTATACCATCCATATGAGTATATGGAGGATTTGAAGTTACAACATGAAAACCATTTACTTCAAGTATTTTATCTATTTCTTTTAAATCCTCATTTATTATTTCAACTCTATCTTCAAGTTTATTCATCTTGACAGATCTTTTAGCCATTTCATAAACTTCTTGTTGAATTTCTACTCCGATTATTTTTTTAGCTTCCGTTTTTCCTGCTATTAACGTAGGTATTATACCAGTTCCTGTTCCTAAATCTACCACAAGATTATCCTTTTTTACATTTGCAAAATTAGCAAGTAATACTGCATCAATTCCAAAACAGAATCCATCAGTATCTTGAATAATTTTTAAACCATTTAATTGCAAATCATCTATTCTTTCAGTTTCTTTCAAATTTATGTCCATAAAAAAATCCTTTCCTTTAAAAAAGAGTAGAAAAATCTACTCTTAATCTTCTAATTTTCTAAGCTCTCTTAAAGTTTCTTCGTCTAATTCATTCTTTAAATCGTTACTACACCCACAACATCTTTTAGGTTCTTTTAAAACTTTAACACTATCTTTTTGATAAATTTTTATAGAGTTATTCTCTAGCTCAACTTTTAATTGTTCAAGTAATGGATTTATCTCGATTACTCTACCTTTTCCGTCATCAGTTTTTACTAATGACCCAACAAGTGGCATAGCATCTATTGCTTCTACATAAACATCGTGTTCATATTTTAGACAACAGAATAATCTCCCACATATCCCAGATATTTTAGTAGGGTTTAAAGATAAACTTTGGTCCTTAGCCATTTTTATAGAAACAGGTTGAAAATCTCCAAGCCAAGAAGAACAACAAAGTTTTCTTCCACAAGGTCCAAGACCTCCTATTGATTTAGCTTCATCTCTAACACCTATTTGTCTAAGCTCTATTCTAGTTTTAAAAATAGATGCTAAATCCTTAACAAGCTCTCTAAAATCAATTCTTCCTTCTGCCGTAAAATAAAATATCAGTTTATTTCTATCGAAAGTATATTCGCAGTCGATTAAAAACATATTCAAATTATGCTCTTTTATTTTTTCTTGGCATAATTTAAAAGTTTCCTTCGCTTCCTTTTCATTTTCTTCATTGATTTTTATATCTTCTTTAGTTGCTACCCTTAAAATAGCTTTAAGTGGTGAATTTAGTGTCGTTTCGTCTATCTCTTTTTTATCAACCACAACATTTCCAAACTCAATCCCTCTAGCAGTTTCAACTATAATCTTATCATCTTTAGATATCTCAAAATCTAATGGATCAAAGTAATATATTTTACCTGCATTTCTAAATCTAACGCCAACAATATTTTTCATATTATCACCTCATATATGTTAAAAAACATAACTTGCATACAAATACTAAAACTACAATTACTGTTTAGTTTATTTTTTATATCTTCTATTATATCTATAATTTTAGAAATTTTATTAGAAGAAATTTCTTTAGAAATATTTTGTATTACAGACATTTTATCTATATTTATAATATTATTTATCCCTTGCTTTAACATCATAACATCTCTAAAAAAAGTAATTAATATATCCATAACAGTAATTATATCATTTTTATAAATGTCTATGCTATTTATATTATCCATTGAGTAAAGCAAATCTTTTTTTAATATATTTTCTATATAGTTACAAACATCTTCTCTAATATTTCTAAACTTATCAGAACTTGAAAGCTCTAAGGCTTTTCCTATACTACCTCTTGAAAAATTAGCTATTATACTAGAATTTTTAATACCTAAGCTATCTAAATATTTTTCTATATTAAAAGTAGATATAGGTACAAACTTTATTATATCACATCTTGATTTTATAGTATCTATAATACTTTCTTTATTTGTAGTAATTAAAATAATTATAGCATAAGAAGGAGGCTCCTCTAACGTTTTTAACAATGCATTTTGAGATTGCAACGTCATAGTTTCACTATTATGTATTATATATACTTTTTTATTTGAATGAGGCTTTATAATTATATCACTTATCAATTCTCTTATCTGAGATATTTTTATACTATTTTTATCTTCTGGGTAAATATTTATAAAATCAGGACTATTTTTTATATCTTCTCTTTCTAATAATATTTTTGCAAACTCATAAGAAAAAGTAGTTTTACCTATTCCCTCTATCCCTTCAAAGATATACGCATTATTAATTCTATCTTTTTTGATAGAATTAATAATATATTTTTTTGCAAAATCTTGCCCTATTATATTTTCAAAATACATATTCTAAATAATACCTTTTATATTTTCATATATTTCTTCGTGTATACTTTCTATACTTCTTAAAGAATTATCTTTTATACACTCAATTTTTTTCCAATCATATTTATCGGCTATATATAAAGAATTTTCATAACATTTTTTAAGATATTCTAAATCTTTTTCGTGAATGTCTTTTTCTTTTTCGCCTGTAAATTTATTATCTCTATCTTTCATAAGATTTTTACTAAAATCAACTGGAACATCTAAAAATATTACCGCATCTGGTTTTGGTATTTTATACATATTAAACTCATAATCAAACAACCAATCTAAATACTTATCACGTTCAGATTCTTCCATTTTAGATGCTTGATGAACCATATTAGAAGTAGTATATCTATCTGCTAAAATTATACCACCTTTATTATAAAATTCTTCCCACTGTGTTTTAAAAGATGCATATCTATCTACTGCATAAAAAGTAGATGCAACATAAGCATCAACATCACTTGGATTTTTCCCAAAATCCCCTCTTAGATACATCTTTACTAAAGTAGACGTTTCAGAATCATAATTAGGATACTCAACTTTTTTTACGTTATATCCTTCAGATACTAATCTATCATAAAGTTTTTTAGTTTGAGTTGCCTTTCCACTAGCATCAGAGCCACTCTCTATTATAATTAATTTTCCACTCATATAAGATTAACCTCATCTTTCGATAATTTTTATATTCTCCAAAGAGGTATCGCTAATACCACTTATGTTCATTTCTTTTAAATATAAAATATAATCTATAATTTCCTTAGTTATAATTTCACCAGGAGACAAAATACTAACACCTGGAGGATATGGTATTATATATTCGCCAGAAATTTGACCTATACTGTCATATATTTTAACACTTTTTTTATTTTTATAAAATGCTTCTCTAGGATTTAAGATTTTTTTTGGAATAATTTTAGGATAATTTATAGTTCTTAGTTCTTCAAAATACTTATCTTTTTTATCTGTAATAATATTATTTATAGCATTTTTTATACTTTCAAAATCGTCATAATAATTAGATATAGTACAAATTAATAAAACTCCATAATAATTAGATAACTCTACTTGAATATTATTTTTTCTAAGTATTTTTTCTAACTCATAACCTGTTATTCCTAATTTTTTTAATGAGATAAATATTTTTGTTTTATCAAATTTATTATAAACTTTCACAAAATCATTTTTTGAAATATCTTTAATAAAATTATCAATATTTTCAAGTAATTTATCCATTAAATCTCTACCGTATTTTTCATATATTTCTGTTGCAATTTCTAATGAACTCATAAGAAGATACGAAGGACTAGAAGTTTCTATAATTCTAAGAATTTCAGATATCTTACTACTGTCTACTTTACCGCCTTTTATATGCAACATAGATGATTGAGTAAAAGAAGGTAAAGTTTTATGAGTACTTTGAATCACAATATCTGCACCCTGTTCTAAAGCAGTCTTTGGTAATTTTTCGCTAAGCCCTAGATGAGCTCCGTGCGCTTCATCAACTATAACTACCATATTTTTTTTGTGTGCATATTCACATATTTTTTCTAAATCATAAGTAGCTCCATAATAAGTAGGATAAGTTAAAACTAATGCTTTAGCATCTAAGTTTTCATCAATACTCTTTATAACATCTTCTTCTAACACACCTTCAAGTATAAAATAATCGTTATCTAATTTATAATCTATATAAACAGGATTTATATTACCTAAAATACAAGCATTAATCACAGAGTGATGACAGTCTCTATTTACTAATATTTTATCATTATCATTACAAATGGACATTATAGATGCTTGTATACCACAAGTAGTACCATTCACTAAAAAATAAGTTTTATCGCTTTTAAAAACTCTAGATGCTTTTTCCTGTGATTTTTTTATAATTCCTTCTGGTGAGTGTAAGTTATCAGTCCCTATTATTTCAGTAGTATCCATTTTATAAATACTTTCTAACAAATCTTTATATCCTAATAAATCATATATTTTACCATTTTTATGACCTGGTACGTGAAATGAAATCAAATTATTTTTATTATTTTTCATTAATTCATCTAAAATCATTTTTACCACCCTTATTCTAAAAATAAAAAAACCGTTAGAATTTTTCTAACGGTTTTAAGCTACGTGGCTATGTCTTACTCTCCCAGGCAGTCTCCCACCAAGTACCATCAACGCTAAAGAGCTTAACTTCTGTGTTCGGTATGGGAACAGGTGTATCCTCTTCGCTATAATAACCACATAATTTTAGAGTTAGTACTCTAAAAACTGCATACATTTAATGTTTTTGGTCAAGTCC
>JAGHEK010000077.1 GCA_017889265.1 Romboutsia sp.
CGCCGCCAGCGTTCATCCTGAGCCAGGATCAAACTCTCAATTTAAAGTTTAATTTCTAACTCAGATATTTCGAATATCTGGCTTGGTTATCTTTTATCTACTGTTTAATTTTCAAAGTTCAATGTGTTGCTTTAATTATATTATCATTAATATTTTTTATTGTCAACACTTTTTTAAAATTTATTTTTATACTTGTCCGTTTCTCAAGGACAAGTAATAATATACCACCTTATTTTTATTAAGTCAACATCTTTTTGAATATTTTTTTTTAAATTTCAAAAAATAATTATAAATATAATAAAGGAGATGATTTACTTGTCTGATTTTAATAAATTAAAAGGTCTATATGAAGACGGTTATAGGTGTATATACTATGATAATAACACTGAAGGAAATACAGTGTATCTAAAGAATTTCGAAAGTGAAGATTCAAAAACAATAAATCTTAAAGATGTAAATGAATTTAATCAGTTTAAAAATTATATAGATGGACTAAATAACCCCTCTTAATTAAGAGGGGTTATTTAGTCTTAGCTACTTTTATCAGAAGCTCTAATAGTTCTTTTCTATCTATTTTTGATTTATCTTTTTTATACTGCTTAAGGTCAATAACTTTCTTTTTAGATTTCTCCAAAAAAATCACATCCTATTTTTATCAATAATATATTTTTCAACAAAATATACCATTTTTCCTTTTTAAAATATTTCTTTTTACTTATTTTGTTCTTTTATCCAATCTATCGCTACTTGTAGTTGTTTTTCTTCATTACTTTCTTCTATAGTCGGTTTTATACCTTTTTCATTTATATAGTTACCACTTGGTGTATAGTACTGAGCAGTAGTAAGTTTATATCCTGTTCCGTCTTTTAATTCTCTAACAGTTTGTACTAAACCTTTACCAAAAGTAGTAGTACCTACTGATATTCCCGCATTATTATCTATTATAGCTCCAGTAAGTATTTCTGATGCTGATGCACTTGATTCATTGGTTAATACAACTATCGGAACATCAATCTTATCTTTATCTGATTTTAAATACTCTGTTTCGCCTTTATTATTTTTAGTATAAACAATAGTTCCTTCGCCTATTAAATCATCGACTATATCCTTACATACATTTAAAAGACCTCCAGGATTATCTCTAACATCTATTATTAACCCTTTTATATCTTTTAATCCATCTAAGGCTAATTTAAATTCATCATAAGTATTTTCTGCAAACGAACTTATTTTTATGTAACCTATTGAATCTTCCAAAGTTTTATATTCTACGGTATCTGTAACTATTTTTTCTCTTTTTACATTTACATCAAATACCTTATCATTTCGTTTTATAGTTAATTCAACAGTAGTTCCTTCTTTCCCTTTTATCATACTTATAGCTTCATCGCTATTTTCAGATGTAACAACTTTGCCATCTACTTTAAGTATTTTATCTCCAGATAAAATACCTGCTTTTTCTGCCGGAGAACCTTTTACAGGAGATTTAATGGTAATATATTCATCATCTGAGATAGGATTTATATATACGCCTATTCCAACAAAAGAACCTGAAGTCTGCTCTTTTAATTTTTTAAATTCTTCTTGAGTATAATATTGAGAATAGGGGTCATCTAAACCATAAAACATTCCTTTTATAGCTCCATCTACTATTTTCGTGTCATCTACCTTTTGATAAAAATCATCTTTTACCAACTCTTCAAGACCTAATAATTTATTATATTTTTTATATGTATCATATGTTTCTTTTGATATTACAACTTTATCACCTAAAACTATATCCACATTAAAAGTTACTAATGCAGTAATCATAACAAGAAGTACACCGTACAAAAACGCTCTCTTTTTTGATAACATCTAATTTTACTCCTTACATTCATTTATAATATATTATATGAATATGTAGTATTTTTATTACTTTATAATAAGTAATAAAATATACACTTATTATACATTTTTCTACAATTTAAAATATATATCGAAAATGATAACATAAGCAAATAATATATTCAATAAATAAAAAAGCTGGATCAAAATCCAGCTCTTATCCCATAAATATAAACTTAGCGACAAAAAGTATTGAAAGCAATATCAAATATATATTAACTTCAGACTTTCTATTATTTAAAAGTTTAAGTATAGTAAACGAAACTATCCCAAATATTATCCCATCAGCTATACTATATGCAAATGGCATCATAACAAAAGTTAAGAATGCTGGTATTGCATTTGTAAAATCCGAAAAATCTATTTCTTTTAAAGAACTCGCCATCATAACACCAACTATTATTAAAACTGGTGCAGTAGCCTGAGTTGGTATAGCAGTAAAAATCGGTGCAAAAAATAGTGATAATAAAAATAATATTCCTGTTGTTACTGCAGTTAATCCTGTTTTTCCACCTTCTCCTATACCTGCTGCACTTTCTACATAAGAAGTTACAGTAGAAGTACCTAAAAGAGCTCCGAAAGTGGTTGCTATTGCATCTGCAAATAATGCTTGTTTAGCTCTAGGTAATTTCCCTTCTTCATTTAACATATTGCCTTTAGATGCAACCCCTACTAGACAACCAACCGTATCAAATAAATCGACAAACAAGAATGTGAATACTACTACTATCATTTCAAAACTAAATATTTCTTCAACAGGAACTTTTAATGCTTGTAAGAATAATGGTTCTAGTGAAGGCACAGCAGATACTATTCCTTGAGGTAACATTACAAGTCCTGTAACCATACCTATTGCTGAAACTATTATCATAGATAATAAAAAAGCACCTTTTACATTTTTACAAAGTAAAACTCCTGCAAGTAGTATCCCAAATAAAGTTAATAAAACAAGTGGGTCTTTTAAATCTCCAAGTGCAAGTATTGTAGATCCATTAACTACTATTCCTGCATTTGCTAAACCTATGAAAGCTATAAAAAGACCTATCCCAGCAGTTACAGAATGTTTTAAAACTGGTGGTATACAATCTATTATTTTTTCACGAACATTCGTTATTGTAAGTAAAATAAATATTAATCCTTCTATTAAAACTGCACAAAGTGCGAATTGCCAACTATGTCCCATACTAAGAACTACAGTATAAGCAAAAAATGCATTAAGTCCCATACCAGGCGCTAGTGCAATCGGATAATTAGCTAAAATACCCATAGCTAAACTTCCTATAAAAGCAGCTATTGCAGTAGCAGCAAATACTGCATTTTTATCCATACCAGCTTCTGATAATATAGATGCATTAACAACCAATATGTATGCCATAGTCATAAAAGTTGTAATCCCAGCTAAAACCTCAGTCTTAACATTAGTATTATTTTCAGATAATTTGAATATTTTATCTAAAAAATTACTAGATTGTTCAATTTTTTGCATAATATCCTCCGATAAACAAACTTTTATTCATTATTCCATAACAATATTATCATATATAAAAACTTATTTCAATATAAAACGATTATTTTTCGTATTATCATTTTTATAGTTCGCAAAAATAAATATAGGTTAGCATATAGCTAACCTATTATTCCCACTCTATTGTTCCTGGAGGTTTAGATGTTATATCATAAACAACTCTATTTACTCCTTCAACCTCATTTATTATTCTATTTGATATTTTTTCTAAAACATCATAAGGCATCTTATACCAATCAGAAGTCATGCCATCAGAAGAAGTAACAGCTCTTATACCTACTAAGTAAGCATAAGTTCTTTCATCTCCCATAACTCCAACAGTCTTTACATCCGGAAGTGTAGCAAATGCTTGCCATATATCTTTATATAAATCGTGTTCTTTTAACACTTCCATATATATAGCATCAGCTTCTCTTAAAATATCGCATTTTTCTTTAGTTACCTCACCGATAACTCTTATTCCAAGACCTGGTCCTGGGAAAGGATGTCTAAATATTAAATCCGAATCTATGCCAAGTTCTAAACCTATTTTTCTTACTTCATCCTTGAAAAGTTCTCTTAAAGGTTCAACTATTTCAAACTCTATATCTTCTGGTATTCCACCAACATTATGATGAGATTTTATAGTAGCAGATTCTCCGTGTCCACTCTCCACTACATCTGGATATATAGTTCCTTGAACTAAAAAGTCCATTTTCCCAAGTTTATTCGATTCTTCTTCGAAAACTCTTATAAATTCTTCACCTATTATCTTTCTTTTAGCTTCTGGTTCTGTAACACCTTTTAACTTAGATAAGAATCTATCTTCACAATTAACTCTTATTAAATTCATATCGAATTTATCTTTAAATATTCTTTCAACGTCGTCCCCTTCATTTTTTCTAAGAAGACCATGGTCAACGAATACACAAGTTAAATTATTACCTATAGCTTTATGAACTAAAACAGCAGCAACAGAAGAATCTACCCCTCCACTTAAAGCACATAAAACTTTCTTATCTCCAATTCTTTCTTTAAGTTCTTTTATTTTATCTGCTATAAAAGAATCAGTAGTCCAATCACCACTAACATTACAAACATTATACAAGAAATTTCTTAAAACCTTATCTCCTTCTTGACAATGTTCAACTTCTGGGTGGAACTGTACTCCATATAATTTTTTATCAGCGTTTTCCATACCTGCAACAGGACAATCTTTAGTATATGCAATAGATTTAAATCCTTCAGGTAAAACGTCTATTAAATCAGTATGACTCATCCATACAGTATTAGTACTAATACCTTCAAATATAGGAGATTTTTCATAAGTTATAGAAGTTTTTCCGTACTCTTTCTCGCTATTATTACCCTTTCTTACATTACCACCTAAAATATGTGCCATTACTTGTATTCCATAACATATACCAAGTATAGGTACTCCTATTTCAAATATTTCTTTAGAAATCTTAGGAGAATCTTCTAAATATGCACTATTAGGTCCACCAGTAAATATTATTCCTTTTGGATTTTTAGCTTTTATAGTTTCTATATCCGTAGTATATGGTATTATCTCGCAATAAACATTGTTTTCTCTTACTCTTCTTGCTATTAATTGATTATATTGTCCACCAAAATCAACTACTAAAATTAATTCGTGCTTCATATTACATATCTCCTTGTACACTATAATTTGGCGCTTCTTTAGTTATAGTTATATCATGTGGATGACTTTCCTTTAAAGATGCAGCTGTTATTTTTATAAAACTAGCATTATCCATTAAATCTTTTATAGTAGGTGCACCACAATATCCCATACCTGCTCTTAATCCACCTACCATTTGGTAAACTATTTCTTCTACTTTACCTTTATATGCTACCATTCCTTCTACACCTTCAGGAACAAGTTTTTTAGCATCATTTTGGAAATATCTATCCTTAGAACCTTTTTCCATAGCTCCGATAGAACCCATACCTCTATAAGATTTGTAACTTCTTCCTCTATAAAGTATAGTTTCTCCTGGACTCTCTTCAGTACCTGCAAATAAAGAACCCATCATACAAACAGATGCACCAGCAGCTAATGCCTTAACAACATCTCCAGAGAATTTAATTCCTCCATCTGCAATAACTGGTACACCATATTTATGACCAACTTCTGCACAATCCATAACAGCAGTAACTTGAGGAACACCTATACCTGCAACTACTCTAGTAGTACATATAGAACCTGGTCCTATACCAACCTTAACACAGTCTGCACCAGCTTTTATTAAATCTTCTGTAGCTTCAGGAGTTGCAACATTCCCTGCTATAACTTGAAGATCTGGATAATTTTCTTTTACTTTTTTAACTGCATCTATTACACCTTTTGAATGACCGTGTGCACTATCTAAAACTATAACGTCTACATTAGCTTTATAAAGAGCATCTACTCTATCTAATAAATCAGAACTTATTCCAACTGCTGCTCCACAAAGTAATCTTCCTTGAGAGTCTTTAGCAGAGTTTGGGTACTGAATTTTCTTTTCTATATCTTTTATAGTTATAAGACCTTTTAAATGACCTTCTTCGTCAACTAAAGGTAATTTTTCTATTTTATGTCTTTTTAGTATTTCTTGAGCTTCAAGTAAACCTACACCTTCTCTAGCAGTTATTAGATTTTCCTTAGTCATAACAGAATCTACTGATTTTGTATAATCATCTTCAAATTTTATATCTCTATTAGTTATTATCCCTATTAATTTCTTATCTTCATCAACTATTGGAACACCTGATATTTTATATCTTGCCATTATATCATCAGCATCTTGAATAGTCTTTTCTTTAGTTAAATAAAAAGGGTCTACGATAACACCACTTTCACTTCTTTTTACTTTATCAACTTCTAATGCCTGCTCTTTTATAGACATATTCTTATGAATTATACCTATACCACCTTGTCTTGCCATTGATATAGCCATCTTAGACTCAGTAACAGTATCCATTCCAGCACTCATAAAAGGAATATTAAGTTTTATAGTTTTAGTTAAATTAGTTTCTAAACTAACATCTTTAGGTAAAACCTCAGATCTTTGAGGTATTAATAAAACATCATCAAAAGTTAATCCTTCTTTTAAAATCTTAGCCATATCAAAATTCCCTTCTTTTTTATAAATATACTTTTAAAAATCATTAAAAAATAACCTGTATAATAATTTCTTTATAGAGTGAAATTACTATACAGGTTATTTCAATCATCTTTTAATATAGCCAACACACAGGGATTTAAATATCAGCCTGCACATTTACTTAAGATGTTTTTTATAATAATTCCACTCATAGTCAAAATATTTACGGTATTTTGGTAGAGACTCTCAGACCATATCTCTGAGTATATACGAGTGATTATTTTTTATACTTGTTAAATTGTTTATGAAATATAATTTATCAAAATTTATTATAGGTGTCAACAAATTTATTCACAAATATATTGTGCAATCGTATTCATTTAGTAATTAAAAATATTTATAAATATTTTTAATTACATAAAAAAACTACAAACAACCAAATGGTTATTTGTAGTTTTTTATTACATCATTCCAGGCATTCCTCCGCCCATAGGCATTGGTGCTTCTTCTTGTGGTAAATCACAAACAGCAGCTTCAGTAGTTAAAAATACACCAGCTATTGATGCTGCATTTTGTAAAGCACTTCTAGTAACTTTAGTAGGGTCAACTATACCAGATTCTATCATATTAACATATTTTTCATTTAGAGCATCAAATCCTATTTCAGCATCTTCCTTTATAACTCTATCAACTATAACTGCACCTTCTAAACCTGCATTTATAGCTATTTGTCTTAAAGGTTCTTCTAATGCTTTTCTTATTATTTTAGCTCCTAATTGGATTTCTCCTTCTAAAGTTTCTATTAATTTGTCAACTTCAGGTATAACACTTACTAAAGCAGTTCCTCCACCTGCTACTATACCTTCTTCAACAGCAGCTCTAGTAGCATTTAAAGCATCTTCTATTCTTAATTTTCTTTCTTTCATTTCAACTTCAGTCGCAGCACCAACTTTTATAACCGCAACACCACCTGCAAGTTTCGCAAGTCTTTCCATTAACTTTTCTTTGTCAAATTCAGAAGTAGTTTCTTCTATTTGATTTTTTAATTGGTTAACTCTTGATTTTATTTCATTTTCATCTCCAGCACCATCTACTATAGTAGTAGTTTCTTTCGTTATCTTAACTGATGATGCTCTACCTAACATATCCATAGTAGCTTCTTTTAAATCATATCCTAATTCTTCTGATATAACCTTACCACCAGTTAATATAGCTATATCTTCAAGCATAGCCTTTCTTCTATCACCAAATCCTGGAGCCTTAACAGCAACTATTTCAAAAGTACCTCTTAACTTATTAACAACTAAAGTAGCTAAAGCTTCACCTTCAACATCTTCTGCTATTATAAGCAACTTTTTACCTTGTTGGACTATTTGCTCTAATAAAGGTAAAATCTCTTGAATATTCCCTATTTTTTTATCAGTTATTAATATATAAGGATCATTTAAAACTGCTTCCATCTTATCAACATCAGTTGCCATATATGGAGAAACAAATCCTCTATCAAATTGCATACCCTCAACTGCATCAAGTTCTGTATGCATAGTTTTTGATTCTTCAACAGTTATAACTCCATCTTTACCTACTATTTCCATAGCTTCAGCTATTAAATTACCTACTTCTTCATCTCCTGCAGATATAGATGCAACCTGAGATATAGACTCTTTAGTTTCTATAGTTCTAGATTGATTTTTTAAATTCTCAACCGCAACTTCAACAGCCTTTTGTATTCCTTTTCTTATTAAAACTGGATTAGCACCAGCAGTAACATTTTTTAAACCTTCTCTTATTATAGCTTGGGCTAAAACTGTTGCAGTAGTAGTACCATCACCTGCTATATCATTAGTTTTAGTAGCAACTTCTTTAACAAGTTGAGCTCCCATATTTTCAAATCTATCTTCTAATTCAATTTCTTTAGCTATCGTAACACCGTCATTAGTGATTAAAGGTGAACCAAATTTTTTATCAAGTATTACATTTCTTCCTTTTGGACCTAAAGTAACCTTTACAGTATCTGCTAATTTATTAACACCATTTTCTAAAGCTTTTCTTGACTCTTGTGCAAATCTTATTTCCTTAGCCATTTTTGAACCTCCCCTTATTCAACTATTGCAAGAATATCACTTTGTCTTAATATTGTGTATTCTTGATTATCTATCTTAACTTCTGTCCCTGCATATTTTTGATATATAACTTTATCATTAACTTTAACTTCCATAGGTATATGTTTTCCATCCACCATTTCTCCAGGACCAACTTCTATAACTTGAGCTATCTGAGGTTGTTCCTTAGCACTTCCTGGTAAAATTATACCACTTGTAGTTTTTTCTTCTGCTCCAACTTTTTTTATAACTACTCTGTCTGCTAACGGTTTTATCTTCATAAATCTTCCTCCTAAAGTATACTATATGTAGAAATAAATAATATACTATCATTTTTTATCACTCTATATTAAAGAGTGCTAACACTATTATCATATATTATTTTTATATTTTTTTCAATAGTTTTATCAAATTTTTCCTAAAGTATCGGTGATAGCAATCTCGATAAAGACTCTTTAAACTTCTTTTTATATCCCCTAGATATAAAATCTTCTGATTTAAGCTCTTCACTATTAATAATATCATCATTAAAATCACAAACAAAATTATCAACAATTTTTTTATCATATATAAAGCAGTTTATCTCAAAATTAAGCATAAAACTTCTAAGATCCATATTAGCAGAACCAGTAGAAACAATTTCCTCATCTATTATTATAACTTTAGAATGTATAAATCCTTTTTTATAAAGATAAACTTTCCCACCAGCATTTAATATATCATCAAAATATGAATAAGACGCAGTATTAACTATTTTATGATCTGGAATTTTTGGAAATACTATCTTAACATCTACACCACTCAAAGCTGCACTCTTTAACGCTCTAAGCAAACTATCATCTGGTATAAAATACGGCGTTTCTATATATATACTTTTTTTAGCCTGGCATATAGCAACAAAGTATGCATAGTGAATAGCCTCCCAATCACTGTCTGGACCACTAGACACTATTTGCATCATACTATTACCACAATGCTTAAGCGTTGGAAAATATTTTTTGTTGAGCAAAATTTCATTTGTAGTATAATACCAATCAGTAGAAAATACCATTTGTAACATATAAACTGAACTACCTTTTATTTTTATATGAGTATCTCTCCAATATCCAAATTTTTTACTTTTTCCTAAGTATTCATCTCCTATATTTATACCACCCATATATCCTATTTCGCCGTCTATAACAACTATTTTTCTATGATTTCTATAATTTATCTTACCTGCTATCATGGGAAATTTATCAGGTATAAAAGATTTTATCTGTATACCACTTTTCTTCATCTCTTTGAAATATTCTCTAGAAAAAATAAATCTCCAACAACCAACATTATCATATAGTAATTTTACTTCAACACCTTGTTTAGCTTTTTCAATTAGTATATCTTTTATTTTATTTCCTATTTCACATTTTTTTATTATAAAATACTCTAAATGTATATAATTTGTAGCATTCTTTAAATCATTTAATAAATCATCAAACTTTTCATTACCATCCTTATAAACCTTAATATTATTATTGGAAGTGAAAGGAAACTTTCCAGTATTTAAAAGTAAATTTATAATTCTATTTTTTGTATCATCTTTGTTTAAAAAATCATTATCTACACATTCTTTCTCTAGTTCTATGAGTTCATTCATTTCATTTGAATTCTCAAATAGCTTTTTTATATTATCAGATAACTTTTTAGTCTTTAAAAATTTTCTTTTTCTTAAATTTCTACCAAAAATGGCATAAATAATGAGACCTCCCCCTGGAAAAAGAATAAATATCAAAAGCCAAGTCATAGTTTTTATAGGGTCTCTATTTTCTAGTATTATTTTTGTCGAAATAAAAACTCCTACCAAATAAGATATTAATACATAACTTAAAAATAATACTTTTATGCTCATTTTATCTCCTTATCTACCAATTCCAAGTTCTCTTGCATAATAGAACAAATATTGTTGTGCATATCCAGATAAATCTCCAAACTTATCTATCGCAAACTTCCTTATCTTAGGAAGACTTAAATCTTCTTTTATATAAAATTCTTGCATAACTCTTTTTACCCAAACATCCACAGGAAAAGTGTCCATCTTTTGCATACCAAAAAGCGCTATACAATCTCCAACTTTTGCACCAACACCATTAAACTTTAAAAGTTCTTTTAAACATTCTTCTGTGCTTAAATTTCTATAATTTGATACATCATCATTATCATTTATAACTCTTTCAGTAGTAGTCTTTATATACTTATCCCTAAAACCAGTTTTACAATTTCTAATATCTTCTATGCTAGCTTTATTTAATTCTTCAGGAGTAGGAAATGAATAATAATCTTCTCCATTATAGCTTCCTATATATTTTCCATACTCTCTAGATAAATTATTTATAGCTTTTTGTATCATAGGTATTCTATTATTAGATGATATTATAAATGAAATTAACATTTCCCAACTATCCTGTTTAAGAATTCTAATTCCATATCCAAATTCTATTGATTTTTTCAAATATTCATCCATATCGCTCAAAATTCTTTTTATTTTTGAATAATCTGTCCCCAAATCAAAATAATCATACCAAATTTCTTCAAAGTCTTTAAGGTTAGTATTATTAAAATAAACTAAATCATTTTCTTTTTTTACATTTAAAATTTTATCCCTAAAAACTCCAGTATAAGAATCATCCTCTTCTTTTATCCATCTAAAACATTGACCACATTCAAATATATGTTTAGGTTCAAAATCTCCTATATTTTCAATTACAATTGAATTATCTTGTTCATAGTATCTCATAAAAATTCTCCTTATTTATATATTTAATATTTGAATATTACCCATTTTTTATACAAAAAATCTTATAAAATTTAGATAAACAAAAAAACCGTTAGAAAAATTCTAACGGTTTTAAGCTACGTGGCTATGTCTTACTCTCCCAGGCAGTCTCCCACCAAGTACCATCAGCGCTAAAGAGCTTAACTTCTGTGTTCGGTATGGGAA
>JAGHEK010000078.1 GCA_017889265.1 Romboutsia sp.
CTACTTCTTCTGGTTCTTCAATTTTTAGTAAACCATTTTTCAAATCTCTTTTTAGCATAATAAATGCTGCAATAACAGTTACAACAGACATAGTAAAGTATAAAATCATACCTTCACTTATAACTTCATATATTTCTATACCTGCTGCCGATGAAGTTATAGCTGGTGCACCTTGGATTATAAAATCCGTTGAAAGTGCAATTCCTTGACCAAATATGTTTACAGCAACAGCTAACCCCATAGGTGGTAATTTCGTTTTTTTAGCAATAGGTAAAAATATAGCCCCTACAAGAGGTGCTGCTGGAGAAGGCCAGAAAAACCAAGATAAAATCAACGTTAAAAATCCAGTTACAAAAAATGTAGCATCTGCAGTTTTAACTCTCTTCGAAATAGGTGATATAATTAAATTTATCGCATTATATTCTTCTAATGCTTTAGATAAAGCTACCATAATACTTATTATTAGTATAATTGGTGCTAATTCACCTAATGCAACTATAAGTGATGTAAATATTCCTAAGAGCGCTCCTGCTATACTCTTTTTATAATATAACCCTAAAAAGAATACCCCCAAAAAGCAAGGTACTACACTTTCCTTTTTCATAACCATAGTAATTAATATTATAACTATGAATAAAATATAGATGTAATGTCCTAATGTTAAAACCAATTTTATTCCCCCTTAGTATAGTGTTAATACTAATATATGAGGTTTTATATTTAACGTGAAAAAAAAGAGCATATAGCTCTTTTACTCATTTATAGTTACAGAATCTTCTTCATCAGTTTCAATAAGTTTAACTGATATTATTTCATTTTTAGATGTAGGTACATTTTTACCAACATAATCCGCTCTTATTGGCAATTCTCTATGTCCTCTATCAACCAAAACTGCAAGTTGGATAGATTTTGGTCTTTCTATATCGACTAATGCATCTAATGCACTTCTTACAGTTCTTCCAGTGTATAAAACATCATCAATTAGAATTACTATTTTATCATTTATATCAAATTCTATATTAGAATTATTTATAGGCTTTACATTTATACTTTTTAAGTCATCTCTATATAAAGTTATATCAAGCTCACCAGTATTTAATTTTATATTTTCTATTTGTTCAATCTTTTTGCAGATTCTTTTTGCAATATGAACTCCTCTAGTTTTTATCCCTACTAAAACTACGTCTTCTACACCTTTATTTCTTTCTACTATTTCGTGGCTTATCCTAGTTATTGCTCTTGAAATAGCTTTTTCGTCCATTAATTTAGCTTTTTCTCTCATGTTTATCCTCTCAATTTAATTTATTTAATATATTAACGAAGTATTCTGGAAGATTTGAATTAAATTCTATATATTCTTTAGTAGTAGGATGTATAAATCCTAATTTTCTTGCATGTAAAACTTGACCTTCAATTTTAAATTTATTATTTTTAGGTCCATAAAGCATATCTCCTAAAAGTGGATGATGTATGCTCATAGAATGTACTCTTATTTGATGTGTCCTTCCTGTTTCTAAGGTAGCTCTCATATGAGTAAAATTATCAAATCTTTTTATTACTTCAAAATGTGTTATAGCTTCTTTGCCACCATTTACTATACCCATTTTTAATCTATCTTTTGGATTTCTGCCTATTGGTTTATTTACAGTTATCTTATCTTCTTTTACTACACCGTGACATATAAATTCGTACTCTCTAGTTATTGAATGGTCTTTTAATTGACTTGCTAAAAAGTTATGTGAATTATTATTTTTTGCTATCATCAAAAGCCCAGAAGTATCTTTATCAATTCTATGTACTATACCTGGTCTTATAACTCCATTTATAGAAGAAAGATTGTCTTTACAATGATACAAAATGGCATTAACCAAAGTACCTGTATAATTGCCTGGTGCAGGATGAACTACCATATTTTGAGGCTTATTCACTATTAAAACATCATCATCTTCATACACTATATCTATCGGTATATTTTCTGGAGCTACTTCAAGTAATTTAGGCTCTGGTATTTCTATTTTTATATTGTCGTCTTCTTTTACTAAATATTTAGATTTTTCTACTTTATCGTTTACAGTTACTTTATTATCTTTTATTATTTTTTGGATATAACTTCTAGACATATCACCTAATTGTTCTGATAAGTAAACGTCTAATCTGTCGCCTTCTTCTTCATCTGTTACTAAAAAATATTTTATCTCCACAGTTTTATCCTTTCAATTTTTCTTCAAACATTATATATATGCATAAGATTATTGTACCGCATACAACAAAAACATCTGCCATATTAAATACGTATTCCCATACTACTCTAAAATCAAAATAATCTACTACAAATCCTAGTCTGACTCTATCTATTAAATTTCCAATAGCGCCACTTACAATCAATATTATACCTGTTTTACATAATATATGTGTATTATTTTTACTAAGATAATATATACCATAAATAGATGCTAAAAATGCAACTATTATAAATATCATCTGATTGTTTTGAAAAAGTCCAAATGCAGCACCTCTGTTTTCAACATAAGTTAAATGAAATACATTATCTATAACAGGTATTGTATCTACTTGTTTTAGATACTCAAGTGCCCAAAATTTTATAAGTTGATCAAATCCAATTAATCCTATAATAATTAAAATCACAAATAACATAAATACACTTCCAATACTTTTATTTTATAGATAATTTATATATAAAGTTTTATTTATATTTAAGTTAAAAAAATAAAACCAGTTATCTACTGGTCAAAAATTATTCATTTCTATACTGTTCAACTATTGATATTATATCTGATATATACTTTCCTATTATAGGTAAATCAACCCAACTAGTAAATATGTATACTGCTATCGCTGCTAAAAACGTAAATCCTATTGCCTGACCAAACCCTTTTCCAAGACCTGCAACAAAATTTATCATAAATAATCTTCTTTTGCTATCAGTTAACATCATATAATCTCTTATACGACTTCTTTCAATTATAAGTATTAATCTTTCTAAATACCTTTTTATCAAAGTTAAATTTTCATTAGTATTTTGTATATTAGATAAATCATAAATTGCTTTATCTAACTCTTTCATATCTATTAATTCATTTTCATTAAATTTCAACTATTCCACTTCCCATTATAATATTTTAAAAGCCTTCTTTTAGAAGACTTTTTATATGAATTTTCTTTCTATTAACCCCACTTTTTTATAAACTTTTCTTAGAGTTTTTCTTGCAACTTTTTCTGCTCTATTAGCCCCATTAGCGTAAACCGTTTCTAAATAATCCTTATTATTTAATAAATCTAAATATTTTTCTCTAATAGGTCTTAGACTTTCTATTATTACTTCTGATAAATCTTCTTTTAATACCCCATATCCTTTTCCTTCATACATAGATACTAATTCTTCAATAGTCTTGTTTGAAAGTTTTGAATATATTTCAAGTAAATTTTTAATACCTGCTTGTTCATCATTATAAGATATTACTCCAAGTGAATCTGTAACACTTCTTTTTATCTTTCTTTTTATAGTATCTGCATCATCTATTAAAAGTATATATGCATTTTCATTTTCATCAGATTTACTCATTTTTTTAATAGGTTCTTGAAGACTCATTACTCTACCTACTTCTTTTGGTATGTATGGTTCTGGTATTTTAAAAGTATCAGAGTATTTATAATTAAATCTAGTAGCTAAATCTCTTGCTAATTCTAAATGTTGCTTTTGGTCTTGACCTACTGGTACCAAATCAGTTTGGTATAAAAGTATGTCAGATGCCATAAGAACTGGATAAGTAAAAAGACCTGCATTTAAATTAAGTTCATTTTTTTGAGATTTATCTTTAAATTGAGTCATTCTAGATAACTCACCCATATAGCTCATAGTATTTAGTATCCACATAAGTTCAGTATGTGCACTCACGTGAGATTGTATAAATATAGTATTTTTTTCCGGATCAAGTCCACAAGCCAAATACTGAGCAAGTAAACCTATTGTGTTTGCTCTTAAATCTTTTGCTACTTGTGGAACAGTTATAGCGTGTAAATCAACAACACTATAAAAACAATCGTATTCATCTTGAAGTTTAGTCCAATTTTGTATGGCTCCTAAATAATTTCCAAGCGTCATCTTTCCAGAAGGTTGAGCTCCACTAAAAATTACTTTCTTATCCATAAAACACCTCTACATTGATTTTAGCATATTTAAAACTATATCTTTAGAGTTATGAGCAGCATCTTTTACAAATTCATCATAAACTACATCTGCACTTCCATCTGCCTTATCAGACATAGCTCTTATTATAACAAATGGAGTTTTATTTAAATAACAAACGTGAGCGATTGATGCCCCTTCCATTTCACCACAATAAGCATCGAATTCTTTTACTAATTCATCTTTTAACTCTTTAGAACTTATAAATCTATCTCCTGTTACTACTCTTCCTTTTAAAACTTTATGATTTTTCACTTCATTTATTGATGAATTATATGCAAAATCTATAAGTCTTTCATCAGCAATAAAAGTCGATGTTTCCATTCTTGGTATCTCTCCTTTTTTATGACCAAAAACAGTAGTATCAAAATCATATTCAATTGCATCAGTTGAAATTACTATATCAAATACATCTAACTCAGAATTTAAAGCACCCGCAACACCAGTATTTACAACAGCTTCTACATTAAACTCGCTTATTAAAATTTGTGCACAAAGTGCTGAATTAACTTTACCTATTCCACATCTTACTACTACTACGTCTTTATTTTCTAATTTTCCTTTATAAAATTTTAGACTAGCTTTTTCTATAACTTCATTAACTTCCATTAAGTTAACTAATATATCTACCTCTTCATCCATAGCACCTATTATACCTATATTATTCATAAAAATCCTCCTAAAATATTCATCTAATAAATTTATATTAATTGTTTTTTGTATTACTTGTCAACTACTTAGCTATTTATATATTATTGCTTTTTGTGTATAATTATATTTAGACTTTATGAAAGGCGTTGATTTTTTGAAAAATGATAATCTTTGGTATAAACTTGACAATGCGGCCAAAATATATCCTGCAATTTTATCAAGGAAAAATCCGGCTACTTTTAGAGTCGCAGTTATTTTATATGAAATAGTTGATGAAAAAATTCTTCATAAAGCAGTAAACGATATTATAAATAGATTTCCAACTATGAAAGTTAAACTCAAAAAAGGAATCTTCTGGAATTTTTTCGAAACTAATAATAATGAAGTTCTAGTTAGTAAAGAAGAATTCTCACCTTGTTATATGATAAACCCCAATCAAAATAATGAATATCTTTTTAGATTATCGTATTTTAATAAAAGAATATCACTTGAAATATTTCATGCTCTAACTGACGGTACCGGTGGAATGGAATTTTTAAAATCAATACTATTTAGATATTTTGAACTAAAAGGATATGACCTAAACTGTGAAAATATGATTATAACCAATAAAGATTTCCCGAGTATAGATGAATTCGAAGACAGTTATTACAAAATATACACTAATGAAAAATCTACTAGACAAAAATTTAAGAATGCTCAACATATAAAAGGAAAAGTTCTTAAAAATAATTCAATAAAAGTAGTTCACGGTGTTTTAGACGTAAAAGAATTACTGAAAATTTCTAAATCTTTAGATGTTACTCTAACAGAATATTTAACTAGTCTATACGTTTTATCTGTTATTAAAAAAAATAAAGTAAAAAATAACAAACCTATAACTATAAATATTCCAATTAATCTTAGAAACTTATTTGAGTCAAAAAGTCTTAGAAATTTTTCTTATTTTGTAAATATTTCTATATATCCTAATGATAATTTAAGTTTTAATGATATTTTAAACGAAGTCAAATCTAAATTAAGAGAGGGAACTAAAAAAGAAAATATAAATAAAAAATTAAACACTATAATTAAAGCTGATAAAAATAAATTACTTAGAATTACTCCTCTTTTTTTGAAAAATTTTATACTAAAAAATAGTAGACGATTATTATCAGACAATATAAAAACCTCTACCATAACTAATTTAGGTGTTATAAAACTACCTGATGATTTAACTAATAAAGTAGATTTATTCGAATTTATACTTTATTGCTCACCACCCGTTAATATAAATTGTGGTATATGTACTTTTAATGATAAAATAGTAATTTCATTTTCAAGAAGTATAGTTGAAACAGATGTTATACAATATTTTTTCACTTATTTATCAAACAATCTAAATCTAGATGTATTTATTTATTCTAATGATTAAGGAGATTTTTATGAGATGTATTAACTGTAATGTAAATATAGATGAAAGTCTAATAAATTGTCCTCTTTGTAATAAAAATTTATCTAGTGAAACTAAAAACAAATTAAGAATATATCCAGTCTATAAAAATACAGAAAGTATTAGATTAAAATATAACATATTGATACTGTGTTGTATATGCATTTCATTTATATCATTCTTTACTAATATATTTTTCTTTAAAAATACTTTCTGGAGCATTTTCGTCATAGGTATAAGTTTTTATATTTATTTTTTTATAAAACATACTATATACTCCAATTCAAGAATAGGTGAACGTATTTTTTATAATTTTTTAGTAACATCGTTAATACTATTTTTATTCGATATTACTACTGTAAACACAGGTTTTTCATTTAATTATATAATACCTATTTTAGTAATTGGAATTTTATTTAGTATTAATATGATGACTTTTATTTATAAGTTTAAGTGGATAGATTTTTTTATATATCATATTATATTTTTTCTAATTTGTATATCTTGTTTTATTTATTATCTATTCAATAAAACCGATCTTACTTCGGCTTGGATTATTGCAATTTATTTTTCAGTAGTCTCAGTTTTATTTATAGCAATACAGTTTAACAAGAAATTAAAAAATGCTTTAATGAGAATACTTCATATATAAGATCAATATTAAGAATAAAATATTTAACTTTATCAAATAATAACTTAAAAATAGGAGTTATAAATTTGATTAAAGAAATATTAATTGTAGCAATAGGTATCATTGTAGGTGAATTGATACTAGATTTTATAAGACATATATTTAAACTAAAAAAGGAGAGTTAAGTCTCTCCCTTTTATTTCCTAATAACTTTTATTCCTGTCATATGGTCATTTAAGTTATGATTTTCTAAAGTTTCATCATTTACTCTAGTTATATTAAGCGCTAAAGTTTCTGATTTTATATAATCTTTAAAACTTTCAATAGCATTTGCTACTTCATCATCTGAATTAAATTCTATATCTATATTATCTAAAACATCAAAATTACTTGATTTTCTTATTTGTTGTATTTTAGATATAAACTCTCTTGCAAATCCTTCTTCTATTAACTGTTTATTTAATGTTGTATCTAATATCACAAATAAATTATTTTCCATAGAAACATTAAATCCTTCTTTAGCAGATATGTTAATTAAAACATGGTCTTTGTTAAATTCAAAGTTTTCACCTGCTATTTCACAACTTAAAGTTTCTCCATTTTCAAGTCTTGGTGCAACTTCATTAGGATTTAATTTATTTAACTCACCTGCAAAAAGTTTCATATTAGCACCAAGTACTGGTCCTAAAACTTTAAAGTTAGGTTTTAAACTGAAGTTCATATATTCACCTAAATCTTTAGTAAATAAAACTTCTTTAACGTTTAATTCTTCTTTTATAAGTTCTATCATATCACCTATAACATCTTCAAATCTTCCGTCTACTAAAACTTTTTGTATAGGTTGACGAACTTTTATCTTAGCAGTTTCTCTTGAAGCTCTACCAAGTGCAACTAAGTTTTTAACTAAGTCCATTTTTTCTTCTAATTCAGTATCTATAAGTTCTAGATTAGCTTTTGGATAAGTTGATAAATGAACAGAAACTTCTTCTGTTAAATTTCTATATATTTCTTCTGATATATATGGTGCAAATGGAGCTATTAACTTACAAAGCTCAGTTAATATTTCATAAGTTGTGTTATAAACTGATTTTTTATCTTCTGTAAGTTCAGTCGCCCAGAATCTTCTTCTTGAACGTCTTATATACCAGTTAGATAAATCTTCGTTTATGAAATCTTGTATAGTTCTAACAGTTTTATTAAGCTCAAATATTTCTAAGTTTTCCTCAACTTCTTTCTTTAAGTTGTTAAATTTAGATAATATCCATCTATCAAGTTCTGGTCTTGAATTATAATCTACAAAGAAATCTTTTGGATTTACATTGTCAGTATTTGCATAAAGTGTAAAGAAGTTATAAACATTTTTTATAGTTCCTAAGAACTTACTTTGAACTTCTTTAAGCCCATCAACGTCAAATCTAGTTGGTGTCCAAGGTGGAGATACATAAAGTAAATACCATCTTAGAGCATCTGCTCCGTATTTATCGAATAATTCAAAAGGATTTACAGTATTTCCTCTTGATTTACTCATTTTCTTTCCTTCTTTATCTAAAACTAAATCATTAACTAAAACTTTCTTATATGGTGCTTTCCCCATAACAAAAGTAGATATTGCAAGAAGTGAGTAGAACCACCCTCTAGTTTGGTCTATTCCTTCACATATATAATCTGCTGGGAATAATTCTTCAAATTTTTCTTTGTTTTCAAATGGATAATGATGTTGTGCAAAAGGCATAGAACCACTATCAAACCAACAGTCTATAACTTCTGTAACTCTTGTCATAGATTTTCCACAACAATCACATTTTAAATGTATATCATCAACGTATGGTCTATGAAGTTCAACAGTTTCTGGGTCAACTTTTTCTATTGCTTTTTCAGCTAATTCTTTTCTTGAACCTACTGAAGTTTTATTTCCACATTCACATTTCCATATATTAAGTGGTGTACCCCAATATCTACTTCTTGATATAGCCCAGTCATTTAAATTCTCAAGCCAATTTCCAAATCTTCCTTCTCCAACGAATTTTGGATACCACTCAACAGTTTTATTATTAGCTATTAACTGGTCTTTTAATTTTGTCATTTCTATATACCAGCTTGGTTTAGCATAATATAAAAGTGGAGTTTGACATCTCCAACAATGTGGATAATTATGCGCTACTTTTTCTTTTGAGAATAATTTATTTTCAGAATGTAACCATTTTATTATCTCAACGTCTACTCCATCTTCCATAACGAATTTACCTTCCCACGGAGTAGCTATAAATTTACCACTTTCATCAACTGGTTGTAAAACTGGAAGGTTATATTTTCTACCTAAGTTATAGTCATCTTCCCCAAATGCAGGAGCTGTATGAACTATACCTGTACCATCTTCAGTAGTTACATAATCTCCTAGAGTAACGAAAAATGCATTTTCACTAGTTTCAACAAAAGGCATTAATTGTTCATATTTTATATTTTCTAAATCTTTACCTTTCATTTCTTCAATTACTTCGTATCCTTCACCTAAAACTTTATTTGCTAAAGCCTTAGCTACATAGTAAACTTCGTCATTTAATTTAGCTTTTATATAATCAACTTCAGGTCCTACTGTAAGTGCAACGTTTGAAGGAAGCGTCCAAGGAGTAGTAGTCCAAGCTAAGAAATATTCATCTTTGCCAACTCTTTTAAACTTAGCTATAACAGTATTATCTTTTCTTTCTTTGTATCCTTGTGCAACTTCGTGAGATGCTAGTCCTGTTCCACATCTTGGACAATATGGAAGTATCTTATGACCTTCGTATACATAACCTTCTTTGTTGAATTTATCAAGTATCCACCAAACAGTTTCTATATAGTTGTTATCAAGAGTTATATATGGATTATCTAAATCTATTTCATAAGCCATTCTCTCAGTCATCTCTCTCCACTGCTTTTCATAAGTGAAAACTGATGCTCTACATTTTTCATTAAACTTATCTATTCCATAATTTTCTATTGCTTGTTTATCTTCAAGCCCTAACTCTTTTTCTACTTGTATCTCAACAGGAAGTCCGTGAGTGTCCCAACCTGCTTTTCTTTTTACTTGGTATCCATTCATAGTCTTATATCTACAAACAGAATCTTTTAAAGTTCTAGCTATAACGTGATGTATTCCAGGATTTCCATTTGCAGTTGGAGGTCCTTCGAAAAACACAAAACTTGGGTCATTTTGACCTTTTTCTAAAGTTTTTTCTAATATATTTATATCTTTCCAGTACTTTGAAACTTTACTTTCTGCATCTTTAACAGAAGTATCTACTAAAGTTTTAAACATATTATAAATTTCCTTTCTTTTTATTTTTTAATTAAAAAAACTCATCCCCATAAAAGGGACGAGTTATAATCGCGTTACCACCCTAATTCTACATAAAAGTTATGTAGCACTCTTAAAATATAACGGTTTCAACCGGCACAGCTTAATTGATTTCTCGTTCAGCCTGCAACTTAGGAGTGATTTTCAGTTTTATAAATTTATTGGTTCTCAGCTTACCCAACTCTCTGTAAAACTATCTAAAACCTACTGTCTCCTTCATAGTTTTTTGATTTTTAATTATAGTTATAATATAATAGTTTTTTTAAATAGTCAATATTTTTTACTCTATACTAGATGCTATTTCACCAGTTATATTATACATCATAGTATTTTCAAAACATTCATTAGCAGATTCGTCTACATTATAGAAAATTTCGTCTATACTTCTTATTTCATCTTCAAGAAGTGATTTAAACTTATTTCTAAATATTTTAAACTCTTTAACCATTTCGTCATATTCTTTTCTTATTTCTATTACTTGGTTATTAGCTTGTTCGATTATTTGTCTTGCCTTTAAATCTGCTTCTTCAACCATTACTCTAGCTTTTTTATTTGCAGTAGAACAAGTATCCTCCGCAACACTTTCAGCTCTTATTAATGTAGCTTTTAGGGTTTCTTCTAGATTTTCATACTTGTTTATTTGGTCTTGGTAAATCTTTAGTTTTTCTTTAAGCTCTGAATTTTCTCTATATAAAAGCTCATAATCTTCTTTTAAGTCATCTAAAAATTCATCTACTTCTTCTTCTTTATATCCTCTTAATCCTTTTTTAAACTCTTTATTTTCTATTTCAACTGGAGTTATCATTATTTTTTCCTCCTACAAAATAATTTTGGCTTTTATTTTTAATTTTCCTTTTTTAGTTATATCTCCTAGTTCTGTAATAATAAATCTACCTTTTCCTTTTACAGATATCATAGAATTATTATTTATAACTTTAGATGATTGTGTTATTTTTTCATAATCAACGTATACTTTTTCATTTTCTATAAGTTTTGAACTTTCTTGCCTTGATAAATTATATATACTACTTATTATACAATCTAGTCTATCTGATGATATAGTTGATGATACTTCTTTATATGATAAATCTGATTTTATCAAATCTTCTCTTTGTATTTTCGATACAACTACGTTGTTTTTTGATACTTTTTCTAAATTAAAAAGTACGAAATCACAAATATCACTACTAACAATAACTTGACAAAAATTATCGTGTATTATTATATCTCCTATTTTTTCTCTTTTTATACCTAGTCCCAATATAGAACCTAAATAATCTTTATGAGATACGCTTTTGAATTTAAAATTTCCTTCTATCTTAAGAAAAGAAATATCAGTTTCTATATCTTCAATATAATACGGGTATATACATATTACACTTCTTTCAGATTCTTCATATCCACCGTCTATTTTATATTTTATATCAGAGTTAGAATTTAAAATACTTATTGCATTTTTTATTTCATATGGATTTAAAAAATCCGTTTGTAAAATTTCGTGTTTTTTTATACAAACATTAGCTTTATCTATTACTTTAAACATTTTATTTTTTAAATCCACATCTTTTATATGTCCTGTTAATCTTAATTTATCCATAAAAAATCCTACGGAATAAGAAGTACTAGATTTTTAAGTAGCATTATTACCATTATAGCTATCATTGGAGTAAAATCAAGTGGTCCACCCATATATTTACTCATAATTTTTCTAATCGGAGCTTCTATTGGCTCTGTTATAATAGATAACGTATCGTATAATTTCATAGTAGTTTCATTAGGCACCCACGTTAAAAAACTTTTTATTATTATGACCCAAGATATAATATCTAAAAGTCTATATAAAGATATTTGTATAACACTCATAATAATTCCCCTTTTTATTTACTTTGCCAAGGAAAAATAGTTTTACTTTCTAATTCTTTTTTTACACTTGAATCTATATTTACATTTTCAGGAGTAAGTATGTATATAGACTTAGCAACTTTTTGCATATTGGCAGATAAAACATACACTACCCCATGCATAAATGCAAATATTTTTTTCATTAATGTAGCATCATCTATCTTTTCTAGATTAACAATAACTACTTTTTTTTGTTTCAGATTGTTTGCTATTTCAGTAGCATCTTCATAGTTTTCAGGTTCAGTTATAACAACTTTCATCTTACTAAAATCAGTAATATCTCTTATTTTACTCACTTTTGGTTCTGGTGTAATTGATTTTATATCTATATCATCTTCATCTTCTTCTATAAATTCGCCTACTTCTATATCCTCTGTATATTCTGATTCATCACTAATCCAATCCTTTATCTTATTAATTAATCCTTTAGCCATTATTAACATCCTCCAATGAATTTATTCTTTAGTAATTTCTTTTTCCAAATATCGCTGTACCTATCCTAACTATATTAGCACCTTCTTGGAGTGCTATTTCATAATCATTACTCATCCCCATAGATAGATATTTCATCTCAACATTTTCTATATTAAGATTTTTTATATCAATAGATAAATTTTTTAAATCTCTAAATACATCTCTAGTTTTTTCATTATCTTCAAAAAATGGTGCCATAGTCATTAGCCCCATTATCTTAATCTTTGGATAATCTTTTGAAACTTTTATTATAAAAGGTATAACTTCTTCTTTAAAAAGCCCATGTTTAGAATCTTCTTTTGATATATTTACTTGAACTAAACACTTTATTTTATTTTTAGCTCTTTTTTGAATTTCTTCACATAAAGAAATTCTATCAAGAGAATGTATCATAGATACCTTATCTATTATATACTTTACTTTATTAGTTTGAAGAGTTCCTATTAAATGATAATTTACCTTATCTTTTAATACTTCATATCTTTTTACTAATTCTTGTGGTTTATTTTCTGCAATATCTGTTATTCCATTTTCAACAGCATAATTTATTTTATCTATTTCAACAGTTTTTGTAACTGCTAAAAGAAGTACATCTTCTTTTGTGTTTACTTGTATACGTTTTTTTATATAATCTAAATTTTCCTTAATGTAATCCAAATTTTCACCTACTTTATTTTTATACTAGAATTTATTATATTTGGATTTAAAATTATTTCATCATATAAATCGACAGTTTTTACATTATCTAATCTGTTTTGGTTATAATTTATATAAAGATAATCATCATCTTCATACTCAATCCCTTTTAATTCTACAAATTCTACATTTTTGTTTTCTTGATTAACTACGTATACTCCTTTTTTATTATCAATCACTTTAACTGATGATTTTGGAACTTTTAAAGCTTCAAATCGCCTATATATTATATCAAATTTTTCGGTTCTTGTATCATAAATTTCTTTGTTTTCGTCATTAATTTTCATAATTACTAGAAAATAGTCATCTTTTTTAGAAATATCTGTAACTATACAATCACTTGTAGTATCATCATAAGATATTTTTACTTTTTGATTTTTCTCAAAATTTTTTGCTTCTTCATCAGAAACATATATACAAATAAAACAATTATTAACATCTACTACCCTTAAAATTGGTTCTTGGTATTTTACTTTTTCAAAATCTATTTTTTTATAGTCGTTATTTGCATTTTCTATATCTTCTTTAGTTATATCTTCTAAATTAGAACTACCATATTTTTCTTCATTTCCATCATAATCATAAAAAACAAATCCTGATGAATTAGCTTTTATATCATAACATTTATTCTTTTCTTGAGTATTTTTTATTTCTTCTTTTTTTAAGTTTATTTGATTTTTTATAATTTCACTCGATATTTTAGATTCATTATTTTCTAATTGACTTTCTAGTTTTAAAAGTTCATCATTTAACTTATTTATTTTATCTGTAAAATCTAAATTATTTTCATATACTTGCATTACTACTTGATTTTTTTTTACTTTTTCATTATTATTTACAACTAATTTTCCATATCCTTGTACATCACTTTTTATAACCTCTTCATTTCTTATAACTAATACTTTTTTATTCATTTTAAATTCATAAAATTCATTAGTTAAAATTACTGTCTTGGTGTTATGTCCTAAAATATTTATAAAAATATTAAAAAAAATATAAAATCCTATTCCTAGTAAAGTTATCTTAGAGTATTTTTTCAAAATTTTCACCTCACAACAAATAGTTAATTTTTATATTTCTTCAAATAAGTATTAATATCCTTGAAAAAAGCCCTATAAACTAGTAAAAGTCTACAAGGCTTTTTTTTATAATAATATAGTTATTATATTTTTACTTCCTTCATTAACTATTTTTTGCAGAGTTTTTTGCATTTTCACTCTTATTTCTTCTGGCATATCGTATAATTTATTTTGTAATTGGTCTTTTATTAAATCGTGTAAAGATTTACCAAACATATTAGCATCCCATATTCCATTAGGATTTTTCTCTAATTCTTCTTGTAAATATCTTAGCATTTCTTCACCTTGTGCTTGATTTCCTGCTATTGGATGAACTTCTGTTGATATATCTGCTTTTATTATGTGTAGTGAAGGAGCATTAGCTCTTATTTTTATACCGTATTGTTTTCCTTGTTTACTTATTTCTGGATTTTCTAAAGTTAAATCATTAAGTGAAGGTGAAACTAAACCATAACCACCATTTTTAGCTTGTTCTATAGCTGACTCAACTTTATCGTACTCAGTTTTTATTTTAGAAAGTTTAGTTATAAGACTAAGAAGTTGATGATCTCCTTCTATTTTAAATCCACTTTTTTCTTCTAATACATTATAGAATAAATCTTGTTTCGCAGTTAAATTTACACTTATAACACCTTCTCCAAGTTCAACACCTTCAATAAAGGATTCTTCTAAAAATTCTAACTCTGAAAAACTATCCACTACAGAATTTATATCTCTTATTTTACCTATATTTTCTATACTTTGCTTTAATGTAGATATTACATTACTTTTTATCCAATGTGTTCTATCTAATCCTTCTACCCATTTAGGTAAGTTTATTCTTATTTCATTTAATGGAAAATCGTATAAAACTGTTTCCATAACTTTTTCTATATCTCTTTCTTCCATTGAATCAACATTAAGCGGCATAACTGAAACATTATATCTATTTTCTAAATTATGCTTTAATAACATAGTTTCTTCACTATCTGGATAAAGAGTATTTAAAACTATTGCAAAAGGCTTATCTAAATCCTTTAATTCTTTTATTACTCTTTCTTCTGCATTTATATAATTTTCTCTTTCTATACCAGTTACAGAACCATCAGTTAAAACTACTATTCCTAAAGTAGAATGTTCTTTTATAACTTTTTTAGTTCCTATTTCTGCCGCTTTTTCAAAAGTCATAGCCTCTTGAGACCAAGGAGTTGAAACAAGTCTTTGTCTACCTTCTTCTTCGTGTCCTAATGCTCCATCTACTATGTATCCAACACAATCAACCATTCTAACTTTTAATGATACTGTATCTTTTATTTTTATTTCAACTCCATCTGCAGGAACAAATTTAGGCTCAACAGTCATTATAGTTTTTCCAGAACCACTTTGAGGAATCTCATCTTTAGTTCTTTCTCTTTTAAATTCATTTTCTATATTAGGTAATACTATAGTTTCTACAAACTTTCTTATAAAAGTAGATTTTCCTGTTCTAACAGGACCAACTACACCTATGTATATGTCACCTTGAGTTCTTTTTGCTATATCTTCATATATATTACTCATAAAAATCCTCCCCTATACAATTTACATTAAATTATATTTTAGGATTTTTGATATTATTCCTAATAATTAAAAAAGCCAAGATATTAATCTTAGCTTAATACTATTTAGTTATTTTTTATATAATAGCTTATTTTCTTTATATATAAAGGTGTTGTCCCACAACAACCTCCTACAAAATCCACACCCAAATCTATATATTTTTTTACATATCTAAAAAACTCATCTTCATCATTTTCATAAACTAAATCACTTAAGTCATCACCAATATTTATCGGTCTTCCTGCATTTGGCATTACTATTATCTTTTTATTAGACAATCTAAGTATCTTTTCTACAACCACATCTAATCCTTCATTCAAAAAAGAACAGTTCACTCCAAAAGCTTCTATATCTAATTTATTTATCTCATCGATTATTTTTTCTATACTA
>JAGHEK010000079.1 GCA_017889265.1 Romboutsia sp.
TCTAACACTAACTATACTACCTATTATAGATCCTATATTTCCTATAATAGCAGGTAGTATATATTCATCTCCTTGAGATATCATAAATGTTGTAACGACAAGCCCCATACCAAAAGATGTTCCTAGATTACAAAGTGCAGGAATCTCATATTTTTTGAAATACTTTGTGAAATTTCTATCTTTACTAAATGATATTATAGCTGGATTATCTGATAGATATGTAGCTAATACTCCAGTAATAGATGCTCCTGGTAAATTATAAAGCGGTCTCATAAATACTTTAAACACATCATTTAAAAGTTCTATTACACCGAATTCAGACAATAATGAACTAAATGCACCAGATAATACTGCCATAGCCATAATAAAAAAATACTGTATTGATTAATAAATCATGTGCAGTATTTACTATTATTTTGAACATAATACCTATACCTAGATATATAAGAAAATATTATACTTAAAATTATAATAAAAATAATTGTTTCTTTTCTTTTTGCATACAATGTCACCTAATTTCAATAATATTTTGAATTATTAGAATTATTATATAGCATACTCAGATATAATGTGAACAGTTATTTAAAATTCAGTTTTAAATATTTAATAGTAACTAAAATATTTTAATTTAAATACTATAATTAAGATTAATATTTTCAGGGGGTGTGACACCAGTGCTACAATCATTTTTACTAGTTTTATCACTTTGTTTGGATAGTTTTGTAGCTAGTATTGCTTATGGAACTGATAAAATTAATATTCCTATAAAATCTTCCATACTTATAAATTTTGTATGTTCATTATTTTTATCTATTTCGCTATTAGGTGGGAATATATTTAAAGATTTTATAAGTGCTAAATTAGCATCTAATTTTAGTTTTGTAATACTTTTTTCTTTAGGATTTTATAGATTTTTTGAAGCTATTTTTAAAAATTACTTTAGAAAATATTCAAATAAGAATAAACCTATTATGTTTAAATTATTTGATTTTAGATTTATGCTAAACGTATATGTAGATGAAATCAAAGCAGACTTTGATAATTCAAAAACTTTAACTCTAAAAGAAGCTTTTTATTTAGCTAGTGCTCTTTCCTTGGATAGTTTAGCAGTTGGTTTTGGAATCAGTTTGATTAATGATAATTATATACAGATAGTACTACTTACATTCGTTATGGGTATAATTTCTATATCTAGTGGGGTTTATTTAGGTAAGAAGTTTAGTAATTTTTCTAACATAAATTTTTCCTATCTTTCAGGAATGATACTTATGATTATTGCCTTTGGTAAGATTTAATTTACTTTACAAGATTTACAGCTAAATTTAATATATATTTTTTCGTATTAAATTAATAAACAAATTAGTATGAAGGAGATAAAAAATGGCTAACTACACTTTTGATAATTTAATATCTTCAACTCACACAGAATATATCAATTCTGATTTTTCAGATTTAAAAAGTATAGATAAGTACTTTTTAATAGATGATATTTTAAAGAATATATTATTTAATATGAAAAAATCAAAAATAAATAATGTTTCTATAAAAAAAGAAGATGATTATATAAGTTTATTTTTAAACGATAAAAAAATATATGAATTAGAATTTAATTACAATCTATCAAACACAGACAAATTTTTTATAAATAACACAATAAATTATATGTATCAAGATGAATATAGTCTTGAGGATATAGATATATCAATATAAATGGTTATCATCTGATAACCATTTATATTATTTTTGACGAATAACATAAAGGACATTGAATTTTTTCATTCTTATAATCTATCTCATATAATTTACCACATATAGCACATCTGAATGAACAAATATTTTCTTTTTTATTTTCAATATTTTCTTCAAACTCATCATTTCTATTTTTTACTACTTCAATAGCTATTTTATTATTAATTTCATCTAATTTTTTCTTTATATCTTTTTTTGAGATATTTAGTAATTCTGCGCATTTATTATCACTTAACTTATTTATATATTTTAACTCCAAAAGTTTTATATCTATGTTATCAAGTTGAATATTCAAACAAAATCCCTCCCAAAATTTATTATTTTATAATATAATTATCTTTATAAATTATGTTTAAGGAGATTTTTATGCGATTAAATAATTATATAAGCGCTAGTGGTTTTTGCTCAAGACGAGAAGCTGATAAATTAATTAGTCAAGGTAAGGTTACTATAAATTCTAAAAAAGCTATAATTGGGCAAACTGTTAATGAAAATGACATTGTAAAAGTTTTTAATAAAGTTATAAAGCCTAAAAATAATAATATATATATTGCTCTTAATAAGCCTGTTGGTATAACTTGTACAACCGAAAGACATATAAAAGGTAATATAATCGATTATGTTAATTATAAAGAAAGGATATTTCCAATAGGACGATTAGATAAGCCTTCAGAAGGTCTTATATTACTTACTAATGACGGTTCTATAGTTAATAAAATATTAAGAGAAGAAAATAATCACGAAAAAGAATACTTAGTAACGGTAAATAAGAATATAGATTCTCATTTTATACAAAGTATGTCAAATGGAGTAAGGATATTTAATCCTGTAAATAAAAAATATGTTACAACCAAAAAATGTACAGTAAAGAAAGTAAATAATAATACTTTTAAAATAATACTTACACAGGGTCTTAATCGTCAAATACGTAGAATGTGTGAAGTTTTAGGATATGAAGTTATAAAATTAAAAAGAATTAGAATAATGAATTTAACACTAGATAATTTACCTACTGGAAAATGGAGATTATTAAATCAAAAAGAAGTTAATTCTTTATTAAAGAAAGGATAAAAAATGAAAAAAACGGTTTTGATAACTGGCTCATCAAGAGGTATAGGTCGTGAATGTGCTAGGTATTTTGCAAAAAATAATTATAATGTTGTTATAAACTATAATAAGTCGGAAAAAGAAGCTAATTTATTATATAATGAACTTAAAGATAAAGGCTATTCAGTTAGAATTTTTAAAGCAGATGTTTCTAATAGATTTGAAGCTAATAGCTTAGTCAATTTTACTATCGGAGAATTTGAAAGAATAGATATACTAATAAATAATGCAGGTATTAGTCAGAATAAATTATTTACAGATATTACTGATGAAGAATGGTTAAATATGATTAATACTAATTTAAATAGTGTTTTTTATGTAACTCAAAAATCACTTCAATATATGTTAGAAAATAAAAACGGAAAAATAATAAATATATCATCTATATGGGGAATGGTTGGAGGTTCTTTTGAAGTACATTACTCTACAGCTAAAGCTGGAATTATTGGTATGACAAAGTCTTTAGCAAAAGAATTAGGTCCTTCTAATATACAAGTTAATTGTATAGCTCCAGGAATAATAAAGACAGATATGTTAAATGACATAGATGATGAAATATTAGAATGTTTAAGGGAAGAAACTCCTCTTATGAAAATAGGTAATCCCATTGACATAGCAAAATGTGCTTTTTTCTTAGCTAATGATGAATTTATTACAGGACAAGTTATAAGCCCTAATGGTGGTTTTGTAATATAGGGTATTTTCCCTATATTACATTTATACTAACTATTGGTTTTCTTAGCATATAATTTTTGTCTACTTTTACATCTAATTTCATTTTAACTATTTGTCTTGCATGAGGTGCTGAATCTATTTTTTCTCCGTTTTCATCATACATTTCAAGTATCTCACCATTCATAGTTTCTTTATATGGTCCTATTATTTCTATTTTATCATTTACATTCATTTTATTTCTTTGTTCTACAATATATAAATCATTCTCTTTATCATAATCTTTAACTATACCTATAAAATCATAGTTTCTAATATATGATGCGTTTTCATAGTTATGCGCATTAGAATCAGGTTTATCAAAATAAAATCCAGTTGAATAATCTCTATGACTACCCTTTTTTAATTCTTCAAGCCATATAGGATTAAACTTAAAGTTTTTAGGATCTTCGTAGTATTTATCGATAGCCATTCTATATGCTCTTACAGTAGTTGCTACATAATAAGCAGTTTTCATCCTACCTTCTATTTTAAAACTAGTTATACCACTTTCTATCAACTCTGGGATATACTCTATCATACATAAATCCTTTGAATTAAAGAAAAATGAAGAATCTAAATCTTCTAATACCTTATCATAATGACCTTGATTTTCCATTACTAAATCATATTTCCATCTACATGGCTGAGCACATGCACCTCTATTTGCATCTCTACCAGTAGTATAATTACTTATAACACATTTACCCGAATAAGACATACACATAGCCCCATGAACAAATGCTTCTATATCCATATCATCAGGAACATTATTTCTTATAGCACGAGTTTCTTCAAAAGACAATTCTCTAGCCGTAACAACTCTTTTAGCACCTTGATTATACCAAAATTTTGCTGTCATCGAATTTGAAGTACTAGCTTGAGTACTTATATGAATTTCCATATTTGGAATAGTATTTTTAACTACCGATAATATACCTGGATCACTAATAATAACAGCATCTACACCTATTTTTTCAAGTTCCAATAAGTACGGAGGAAGCTGAGATAATTCTTCACTTCTTGGGATTATATTTATAGTTACAAAAACTTTTTTACCTAAATTATGAGCAAATTCTACTCCTTCTTTCATATCGTCAAAATTGAAATTTTTAGCAGCTGATCTCATACCAAAAATTTCTCCGCCTATATATACAGCATCTGCACCATAAATAAAAGCTATTTTTAACCTTTCTAAATCACCAGCAGGAGCTAATAATTCAACTTTTTTCATTATGTTTCCTCTTTTCTGAAATAAATATTTACCATATATTTTTATCCATTACTAAGAGATTATAACATAAAATTTTGATTTATATATGATAGATTGTCAATACAAGTGCAACACTTTATATTTATGTTGCATTAAAGACCTCTGCAGGTGTTTTATATCCGAGACACTTGCGGGGTCTATTATTTATTACAGTAACAATAGCATCAA
>JAGHEK010000080.1 GCA_017889265.1 Romboutsia sp.
GATATAGATTTAAAAGGAATAGATTTTAAACCTATCGGAGATATAAATACTAATTTTACTGGAACTATAGATGGAAAAGGATATACTATAAAAAATCTAAGCATAAACTCAAGCGAAAATTATGTTGGATTTGTAGGATGTTTAGGTGAAAAAGGCCTAATAAAAAATATAAATTTTGAAAATATAGACGTAACTTCTGGTGGTTGGTATATTGGGACTGTATGTGGTAAATCTCAAGGAGAAATACAAAACGTTAGAGTATTTGGAAATATAAATTCTTCATCTAGAATGGCAGTTGGAGGATTAGTAGGAAATAGTGGATATTACTCTAGCATAGTAAATTGTATATCTAAAGTTGATATAGTTTCTACTTCTAATGAAAAGCCTTTAATAGGTGGAATAGCAGGAAGTGTTTCAGACGCACTTGTTAAAAATAATTATTATAGTGGTAAAATAACTGCTAACTCTACTAATAGAGTAGGTGGAGTTTTTGGCCAAAATATAATAAGTATTCCTAATGATTCTAAAATAGATAGTGTCGATAATATATGGAATATTACTGAAAGTAATATCGATAAAGGAGTTTCTGAACTTAATTCTACTTTCAACCAAACTGATAAAGGTACAATAGGTATAGAAATTTCAAATGATATAAGGCTCAAAAAAGGCGAAATATCTGATGAATTAATTAAATATACTTCTACTCCTAGTCAAGTAATAGGAAATTTAACTTCTTTAGATACTTCGATAGCTAAGATAGAAGGTAACAAAGCAGCTTAAAATTACTTATAAAAACGTATAAAAATATAGTGATTTTTATAAGAAAGTAGCTGTAGCCTCGTATATGAAGAAATTCATATAGGACACAACTTTAAAACCAGTAACTCCTAAAGCTCAACGACTACAATAAGAGATAGAATCAGAAACTCTTATGAAAGTGAGGAAACTCAGAAACAACAGTTGAGATGATATATGGCGAGAGCCTAAGTATTGAAACAATGGATGTTTGGTCGCCAAGTCTAGAAATAGGAAGGTCAAACGACTATCCCGAGAGGGAGTACACTATAAGCTATTGATAGTGGAAATGGGTTGCCCTTAGCACATAATGGTGAAGGTGAAGAAATAGTCTACGCTCGTATCCGAAAGGTCGAGGTCATTAGCGTGAGCGAAATGGCATCTACAAAGTAGCGTTTGTAGGTAAATAAGTAAAACTTATAATTAATATAGAAATTTATTAAAGATTGTAAAAATATACTTTATATATTCTTACTAACTATATGATAATATATTTAATAGACATCATTCATAAATAGGAGTCAAATTAAATGATATTATCAAAAAAAGTTAGATTATATCCGACTAAAAATCAGGAGGAAAATCTTTGGAAATCAGTAGGAACTGCAAGGTTTATATATAATTGGACACTTGCAAGACAAGAAGAAAATTATAAAAATGGTGGAAAGTTTATATCTGATGGAGTTCTTAGAAAAGAATTAACTCAACTAAAGAAATCAGAGTTAAGTTGGTTAAATGAAGTATCTAACAATGTAGCAAAACAGTCTGTTAAAGATGCCTGTAATGCATATAAAAGATTCTTCTTTAAGTTATCAGACAGACCTAAATTTAAAAGTAAAAGAAAAAGTAAAAAATCATTCTATAACGATAACGTTGCTCTTCGTGTTAAAGAAAATAAATTAGTTAAAATAGAGAAAATAGGATGGATTAAAACTAATGAACAAATACCTGTTGGAGTAAAATATAGTAATCCAAGAATAAGTTACGATAATAAATATTGGTATATTTCAGTAGGCATAGAACAAGAAGAGATACAAGAAGAATTAACAGATATATCGTTAGGAATTGATTTGGGTCTTAAAGATTTAGCGATATGCTCTGATGGTAGAGTTTATAAAAATATAAACAAAAGTCATGTAGTTAGAAAAATTGAAAAGAGATTAAAAAGACTACAAAGACAAGTAAGTAGAAAATATGAATTTAATAGAGTTGGAAAAGAATATATAAAAACAAATAATATTATAAAACTTGAAAAACAAGTACAACAAGTCCATAGAAGATTGGCTAATATAAGAAATAATTATCTTCATCAAACTACAACAAGTATAGTGAAAACCAAGCCATACAGAGTTGTAATAGAAGATTTAAACGTAAAAGGTATGATGAAAAATAAACATTTATCTGATGCTATAAGAAAACAAGGTTTCTATGAATTTAAAAGACAACTTGAGTATAAGTGTAAATTCAGAGGAATTGAACTAGTAATAGCAGATAGATTTTATCCATCATCAAAAACTTGTAGTCAATGTGGAGAGATTAAAAAAGATTTAAAACTTAAAGATAGAGTTTATAAATGTGGTTGTGGTTTATCCATTGATAGAGATTTAAATGCAAGTATTAATCTTTCTAAGTATAAATTAGCATAATATCACCTAAAAGATAATGCAAATATGTAGGATGCGTTGTATCCGAATTTACGCCCTTGGAGAGTTATATCAAACGAAAGTAGATTACTATTTATAGTTTTTAAAATCGGACTCGTAGAACAGGGAATCAAAGTTTTATTTATAATTTTTGATAAGTTTTTATAAAAAATTATAAGTTTTACGCAACGGAAATAGAGCTAAAGCTGTATCAAAAGGAAATACTACTATTTATTATGAATTATATTTAGGAACTAATAAAGTGAGTGAAAGTATAAATGTAGAAGTTATATCTGATGAACCTCCGGTGATAAGTGGTGTAACTGATAGCACTATAAAAGCAGGAGAAGTAGCAAAATTTAATAAACTAGCGAATATAACTGTTACAGATGACCACGATACTAATATAAATATAAACGTAACTGGTGAAATAAAGATACCCAAAGCAGGAACTGATGAAACTTATACACTAACTTATACTGCAACGGATAGCGACGGAAATACTACTACTGTTACTAGAAATATAACTGTAACTAATCAAATACCAGTAATAAATGGACTAGACGAAGTTACATTAATTTCTGGGATAGGGTTCGATAATTTAGCTAACGTAACTGCGACTGATTTGGAAGACGGAGTTATACAAAGTATAGAAGTTAGTGGCGATTATAATGAAAAAGTAGCAGGAAAATACGTTTTAACTTATAAAGCAAC
>JAGHEK010000008.1 GCA_017889265.1 Romboutsia sp.
GCTATGAAAAAAAATATAGAAGCTACAATAGAAGAAATATTACTTCCTATAGTTGAGTCTAAAGGATTTGAAATTATAGATGTAGAATATGTAAAAGAAGCCGGAGAATTTTATCTAAGAGTTTATTTAGATAAAGAAGGTGGAATATCTTTAAATGATTGTGAAATAGTAAGTAGAGAACTAAGTGAAATTTTAGATGTAAAAGACCCTATAAAAGATAATTATTATTTAGAAGTATCTTCTCCTGGTCTTGATAGACCACTTAAAAAAGATAAAGATTTTGTAAGATATCAAGGAAGAGATGTTGATATAAAGCTTTATAAACATTTTAATGGTTCTAAGCAATTTGAAGGTACTTTAATAGGACTTACAAAAGACAATAATATAAAAGTTATGATAAATGATGAAGAAGTAGAATTCACAAAAAAAGAAGTTGCGCTTATAAGACTTGCAGTTAAGTTTTAGTATTAGGAGGATATAAAATGAATTACGAATTTATGGAAGCATTAGACGAATTAGAAACAGATAGAGGAATTGACAAAGAAATTCTTATAGACACGATAGAACAAGCATTATTATCTGCATACAAAAAAAACTTCCACTCAGAAAAGAATGTAAGAGTAGAATTTGATAGAGAAAAAGGAGATATAAAAGTATTTTCTCAAAGAGTAGTAGTTGAAGATTATGATGTTTATGATGCTTTTTTAGAAATAGAATTAAGTGAGGCAAGAAAAATAAGTCCAAATTATAACATAGGAGATATAATAGAAAATGAAGTTACTCCTAAGGATTTTGGAAGAATAGCCGCTCAAACTGCAAAACAAGTAGTTATCCAAAGAATAAGAGAAGCTGAAAGAGACATAGTATATAATGAATTTATGGATAAGGAAAATGAAATAGTTACAGGTGAAGTAGCTAGAGTAAATAGAGATTTAGTTTATGTAGACCTTGGAAGAATAGAAGCTATAATGACTAAATCAGAACAAATACCTGGTGAAGTTTATAAAGCAGGGCAAAAAATAAAAGTTTATATATTAGAAGTTAAAAGCACTACTAAAGGTCCTCAAATAGTTGTTTCAAGAAGTAATTCTGGAATAGTAAAAAGATTATTTGAAATGGAAGTTCCAGAGATATTTGAAGGTATAGTTCAAGTAAAATCAGTATCAAGAGAAGCTGGTTCAAGAACTAAAGTAGCAGTAAAATCAATAGATGAAAAGATAGATCCAATAGGGGCTTGTGTTGGACCAAGAGGTTTAAGAGTTAAAAATATAGTAGATGAGTTAAAAGAAGAAAAAATAGATATAATAAAATATAGTGACGATCCAAAAGAGTATATAAAAGCTTCACTTAGCCCAGCAAAAGTTATTAGTGTTGATATAAATGAAGAAGAAAAATCTGCTTTAGTAGTAGTTCCTGATGATCAACTTTCTTTAGCAATAGGAAAAGAAGGTCAAAATGCAAGACTTGCTGCAAAACTTACTAACTGGAAAATAGATATAAAAAGTAAATCACAAGTAAATAACTAAAGGGGTGATTGTCTTGAAGAAAGTACCTCAAAGAAAGTGTATAGCTTGTCAAGAAAGAGACTCTAAAAAAGGTCTTATGAGAATAGTAAAAAATAAAGAAGGTCAAATATTTTTAGATGAAACAGGAAAAGCCAATGGTAGAGGGGCATATATATGTAAAAGTTCTGAGTGTCTAAAAAAAGCTATAAAATCGAAGGCATTAAATAGAGCATTTAAAATAGAAGTTCCTGATGAAGTTTATGAAAATCTACTTAAGGAGCTTGAAAAATATGAATAAGATATATTCTTTATTAGGTCTTTGTATGAAATCAGGTAACTTAGTATCAGGAGATGATTCAACTTTACTTGATATTAAAAAAAATAGAGTACATCTTGTATTAATTGCAGAAGATGCATCGGAAAATACTAAAAAATTATTCAAAGATAAATGTTTATATAGAAATATTTCTTATTATTATTTTTCTACTAAATACGATTTAGGAGAGGCAATAGGTAAGGCACCACGTGCAGTTATTGGTATAAGAGATATTAATTTTTCTAATAAAATAAAAGAATTACTAAAAAATAATTAGGAGGTGATCTTGTGTCAAAAACAAGAGTATACCAAATAGCAAAAGAGTTAAAAATATCAAATGAAGAAGCGATAAAAAAATTAAATGAATTAGATATAAAAGTTAGCGATAAAAATTCAGAACTTGAAGATGAAGAAGTAGAATTAGCTTTAGAAATCTTAAAAGAAGAGTTACAAGAAACTTTATCAATAGATTCTAAATTAACGGTTCAAGCAATAGCAGAAAAATTAGATAAACCTGCTACTGAAATAATAATGAAACTTATGAAAATGGGAACTATGGCATCTATAAACCAAGAAGTAAGTTTTGAAGTTGCTAAAGAATTAGTAAATGATTATGGATTTAATCTAGTTTTAGGAAGTGATGATTCTAATAATGAAGAAGAATTAGAAATAGAAGCACTTCTTGAAATAGAAGAAGATAAAGAAGAAGATTTAGAGTTAAGACCACCAGTTGTAACTGTTATGGGACATGTTGACCACGGTAAGACGTCACTTTTAGATGCTATTCGTTCAACTAATGTAACTAAAGGTGAAGCTGGAGGAATTACTCAACATATAGGTGCATCAGAAGTAGTAGTTAATGGTCAAAAAATAGTATTTTTAGATACACCAGGTCACGAAGCTTTTACTGCAATGAGAGCAAGAGGTGCTCAAGTTACTGATATAGCTATACTTGTTGTTGCAGCAGACGATGGTATAATGCCTCAAACAATAGAAGCTATAAATCATGCTAAAGCAGCAGAGGTACCTTTAATAGTAGCTATAAATAAAATAGATAAGCCGAGTGCAAATCCAGAAAGAGTAAAACAAGAATTAGCAGACCAAGGTCTTTTAGTAGAAGATTGGGGAGGAGACATTATATCAGTAGGAGTATCTGCACTAAAAAGAGAAGGGATAGATACTTTACTTGAAATGATACTTTTAGTTTCTGAAGTTGAAGAATTAAAAGCAAACCCAAATAAAAGAGCTGTAGGAACTGTTATAGAAGCACAACTTGATAAAGGTAGAGGTCCTGTGGCTACTGTACTTGTTCAAGGTGGAACTTTAAACGTTGGAGATCCAATAGTTTGTGGAAGTGCATCAGGAAAAGTTAGAGCTATGATTAACTCAAAAGGTAAAAGAGTTAAAAAAGCAGAGCCGTCTACTGCAGTTGAAATATTAGGATTATCAGAAGTGCCACAAGGTGGGGACCAATTTATATGTGTTCCAAGTGATAAGATAGCTAAAAGTGTAGCTCAAAAGAGAGCTCAAAAAGCTAGAGAAGAAATGTTAAAAGCTAATAATAGAATGAACTTAGATGATTTATTTACTCAAATTAGCGATTCAGAAGTAAAAGAATTAAATATAGTAATTAAAGCAGATGTTCAAGGTTCTGTTCAAGCTGTTAAGCAATCACTTGAAAAATTATCTACTGATGAAGTAGCAGTTAGAATAATTCATGGTGGTGTTGGAGCGGTTAATGAGTCTGATATAATGCTTGCTGCTGCATCTAATGCTATAATAATAGGATTTAACGTAAGACCTGTTCCTAGTGCAGAAGTTTTAGCTAATAAAGAAAAAGTTGATATAAGAACTTATACTATAATTTATAAAGCTATAGAAGATGTTCAAGCTGCAATGAGTGGTATGTTAGATCCAGAACTTAAAGATGAAGATACAGGAAAAGCAGAAGTAAGAGAAACTTTCAAACTTTCAGGTGTTGGAACTATTGCAGGATGTTACGTAACGAGTGGTAAAATATATAGAAACTGTAAAGTGAGAGTTGTAAGAGATGGAATAATAATACACGAAGGTCAATTAGCTGCACTTAGAAGATTTAAAGATGATGTAAAAGAAGTAAATCAAGGTTATGAGTGTGGTATGACAATAGTTAATTATAATGATATAAAAATAGGCGATATAATAGAGGCTTATATTACTAAAGAAATAGAAAGAAAATTATAAAAGAGGTTGATAAAATGGCATCTTTTAGTAGAACAAAAAGAATAGCAGAAGAAATAAGAAAAGTTATAGGAAGTATGCTAATAAGTGGTATAAAAGACCCTAGAATAACTTCTATGATTAGTGTAACTGACGTTGAAGTTACTAGTGATTTAAGTTATGCTTACGTTTATGTTAGCATACTTGGAGGAAACGAAGAAGAAAGTATGGAAGGGTTAAAAAGTGCATCTAGCTTCATAAGAAAAGAAGTTAGTAAAAGCGTAAAACTTAGACATACTCCACAGATAATATTTAAAGTTGATGATTCCATAAAAAAAGGAATGTATATGGAAGAATTGATAAAGAAAGTAAATGGTAATAAAGATGAATAATATAGATAATATATTAGAATTTATAAAAGGAAGTAACGATTTTATCGTTACTTCTCACATAAATCCAGATGGAGATAATATAGGTTCAACTTTAGGGACTTATTATTTTTTAAAAAAACTAGGGAAAAAAGTCTACTACATTTTAGATGACTTTATACCTAGTAATTTATCTTTTTTAGTAAAAGATATAGAAATATTAAAATCAACAGATATAAATATAAAAGATTATAATATTATTGCACTTGATTGTGGGGATAAAAAAAGGATTTGCATAAGTGAGGATTTAATTGAAAATTCTAATAAACTTATTTGTATAGACCACCATACAAGTAATGATTATTATGGTGATCTTAATTATATAGATGAAAATGCATCTTCTACTAGTGAATTAGTTTACAATCTAATATCTAGATATAATACTTTACATAATGAAGATATTATAGATGAAAAAATTGCTACGGCTTTATATACAGGACTTATAACTGATACTGGAAATTTTATGTATTCTAATACTCAGTGTACAAGTTTTGATATGGCTAAAGAGCTTTTATTTAAAAAAGCTAATAAAGATTTGATAATAAAAGAAGTATTCCAAAGTAATAAGTTTGATTATTATAAGTTATTAGGAGAATCACTTAATACTCTTGATATTTATGAAAATAAGATAGCCACTATAACCGTAACAATGGATATGATGAAAAGAAATAATCTAACTTTTAATGATGTAGACGGAATAGTTTCTTATGCTAGAGATATAGAAGGCGTAGAAGTTGGAATTTTAATAAAAGAAAAAGAAGAAGGCGAAGTAAAAATAAGCCTAAGGTCTAAAACTTATGTTGATGTAAGTGAGATTGCAAAGTCATTAAATGGTGGAGGACATAAAAAAGCATCTGGTTGTACTATTTATGATAATGTAGAAAATGCTAAAAATATTGTATTAAAAGCTGTTTTAGAAAAGATTTAAGGTGATAAAATGAATAAAATAATAAGCATATTAAAACCTACTGGTATGACATCTCATGATGTTGTTAGTGTTGTTAGAAAAACCTTGAATATAAAAAAAGTTGGACATACAGGTACCCTTGACCCAGATGCGGCAGGGGTATTACCTATATGTATAGGAAAGGCTACAAAAGTAAGTGAATTAATACTTAATAAAGATAAATCATATATTTGTGAATTGACTTTAGGTGTTACTACAGATACTTATGATTCATCAGGAGAAATTACAAAAAAAGTAGAAGGTTTTAAATTCAGTGATGATGAGATAAAGAAGGCTTTTGAAACTCAAATTGGTCAAATAGAACAAATGCCACCAGTCTATTCGGCACTTAAAGTAAATGGCAAAAGAATGTGTGATCTAGCAAGAAGTGGAAAAGCTGATGAAATAAATATAAAACCAAGACAAGTAACTATAAAAAAAATAGATATACTTAGTATAGAAAATGATAAAGTAATGTTTTATGTAGAATGTTCTAAAGGTACATACGTAAGAAGTATATGTCATGATGTTGGTCAAATACTAGGATGTGGGGCACATATGTCTTTTTTACTTAGAACGTCATCTGGAAAATTCAATTTAGAAAATTCTATAACTTTAGATGAATTAAAAGAGTACGTAGAAAATAAATCTTTAGACAAATATTTATATGACATTGATTATGTTTTATCGGATTTTAAAATGGTTTTACTTAAAGATAATGCTATAAATTATTATGTAAATGGTGGAATAATCGGTGAGAATAGATTTATAAAAAGCGATTATTCTGATAAAGATAAGTTAGTTAGAGTTTATGGTAAACAAGGCTTTTTAGGAACTGGAAAATTACTTAGAAAAAATAATTTAGTTAGCGTAAAGAGTGATAAGTTATTTTTTGATGGAGCCGAAAATGGAAGTAATAAATGATGTAAGTTTAATAAAAAATATCAGTAAGAGTGTTGTAACTATTGGAAATTTTGATGGTATACATAATGGGCATAGAGTTCTTATAGAAAACACTGTAAATTATGCTAAAAAACATGATATAAAAAGTATAGTTTTTACATTTTCAAATCATCCTATAAACTATTTTAAGCCTAACTCTATAAAAAATATACTCACTAATGATGAAAAATTAAATTTATTTAAAAATATGGGAGTAGATATAGTATTAAATATAAAATTTGATGACTATATGACTAATATAGAGCCATATTTTTTTGTAAGAGATATACTTTATAAAAAATTAAATGCTAAAAAAATTATAATAGGATATGATTTTAGATTTGGTAAAAATAAACAAGGAAGTCCTAATACTTTATTAGATTTATCTAAAGAGTTTGGATTTTTAGTTGATGTCGTAGATGAAATAGAAATAGATAAAAAAAGAATAAGTAGTACATACATAAGAACTTTAATAGAAGATGGAAGAGTGGATGAAATAAAAAAATATTTAGGAAGAAACTATTTTTTAAGCGGTGAAGTAATTCATGCAAGAAAATTAGGAAGAACCATAGGATTTCCTACTGCTAATATAAAAATTCAAGAAGATATACTTATTCCAAAAAGAGGAATATATGCAAGTAAAGTATATATAGATGAATCTATTTATTTTGGAGCTACTAATATAGGCTATAATCCTACTGTAAGTGGTGATAAGTTATCAATTGAAACTCATATATTAAATTTTAATGAAGATATTTATGGCAAAGTAATTAAAGTTGAATTTATAGAAAGAATAAGAGATGAGAAAAAGTTCGATAGCATAGATGAACTTAAAGAACAATTAAAAAAAGATACTTCGTATGTAGAAAATAAGTATTTAAAAAATAGTAGTATTATACAAAATTATATGTTATAATGGAAAAAACCGTTACTCGGCAAAAGATTTCTCCAATCTTTGCTTAGTAATTGGCGATTCTAAATTTTTTGGAGGTTTTACTTATGAATAAGGAACAAATAATAAAAGAATACGGAAGAAAAGAAGGAGATACTGGTTCTCCAGAAGTACAAATAGCTTTATTAACTGCTAGAATAAATGAGTTAAACGATCACTTAAAAACTCACAAAAAAGACCACCATTCAAGAAGAGGATTATTAAAAATGGTTGGTAGAAGAAGAAACTTATTAGCTTACTTAAAGAATAAAGACTTAGAAGGTTACAGAGCTTTAATAGTTAAATTAGGATTAAGAAAATAATTTTTTAGGCAGGTATTTTATACCTGCCTTTTGAATGATTAAAATACAAATACATATAATAAAGATAAATATTTATTGTTAATATATAGTATTTTTGATAAGATAATTATAAGAATTTGCAAAAAATGTAGGAGGATAATTTTTTATGTTTGAACATAAAATATTTAAAACTTCAATAGCAGGTAGAGATTTAACTGTCGAAATCGGTAAAATAGCAGAACTTGCTAGTGGTAGTGCAATAGTAACTTACGGAGAAACTATGGTAATGGTTAACGTTTCTAAATCTGCACAACCAAGAGATGGAATAGATTTTTTCCCACTTAGTGTAGATTATGAAGAAAGACTATACTCTGTAGGTAAAATACCAGGAGGTTTCTTAAAAAGAGAAGGTAAACCTTCAGAAAAGGCAA
>JAGHEK010000081.1 GCA_017889265.1 Romboutsia sp.
AATAGATATGTTCAATGTGCTAAAGTTTTAAGATACCCAGAATATGCTAAAGAAGTTCTAAGCACAGTAGTTGAAAAAATAAAAGATTTAGAAATAGATTTAGTTGTAGGACCTGCTATGGGTGGAGTTATAGTTTCTTATGAACTTGGTAGACAACTTAACAAAGAAGCTGTATTTACTGAAAGAAAAGACGGAGTAATGGAGCTAAGACGTGGATTTGAAGTTAAAAAAGGAGCTAAAATAATAATAGCAGAAGATGTTGTAACAACAGGAAAGTCAACTTTAGAAACTAAAGAAGCTTTAGAAAAATTAGGTGGAGAAGTTATAGGAGTTGCTTGTATAGCAGATAGAACTAGTTCTGATATAGGACTTCCTATATATAGTGCTATAAAATTAGATATACAAGTTCATGATGCAAATGAATGTCCTTTATGCAAAGAAGGAAAAATAGAATTAGTAAAACCGGGAAGTAGAGAATTTAAAGAATTAGGAATGTAAGATATAAATAAAAACCTTCATTTATGAAAATGAAGGTTTTTATTTATTTAATTATTTAGAAGCTTTTTCTTTATTTATTGCAGCTATTTTTGTAGTTGATATTAATAAACCTACATAAGCTATTGCAGCAAATATTGTTACTGCTGTCCAAGCTGGTGTATAATTTCCACCACTAGCATCAACTATTACACCGAATAATGAAGAACCGATAGCAAATCCAAATGCAAAGAATACTTGAACAACTCCTAGTATTGTACCGAATTCTTTGTTTCCGAATAATGCACCTGTTAAATAAGAAGGTCCTATTATATAAGCGAACATAGATATACCTAATCCAAATGCAAATACATATCCTAAAGCATTAACTTGAGGAGTAAATATTAATGATAAACCAGTTATTACAACAGTTACACCTGCTAATAATAAAGAATTTCTTATTCCTAATTTATCAAAGAAAACTCCACCAAAAAGGTTACCGAATATAGAAACAAATGCGAAAGTTGAACCTATATTTGCAACTAATTGAGGATCAAGTCCTATGCTATAGAAATATCCAGAGAATTGTACTGACATTCCTGAAACATATAATCCAACAAATGTGAAAGATATTGCTAAAATCCAGAATACCTTCATTTGTTTAACTTCATTGAAAGTATATTCAACTGTTGAAGTAGTATTTTGTTTTTCTTTATTATTATTTTCTTTAGAATTATTAGTAGCATTTGCAGTTAATTCTTCAGCTTTAGGTCTTCTTATAAATAATATAGACGCTAAAAGACCAACTACTAAAGCTAATATACCGAATACTATGTAAGCTTTTTTGTATCCGATATTAGGGTCATTAAGAAGTTTTGCACCTAATTGTTGAAGGAATATATTTCCTAAACCTCCACCACAGAATGCAAGTCCTAAAGCGAAACCTTTATTTTCTGTGAACCAAAGGCTTATAAGCATTGGAACCCCTATAGAAGATATTATAGCAAGTCCAACTTGATTAAGTGCAGAAATACCATAATATGCCCAAATTCCATTAGCAAAAGAGTTAAGAACGAATCCTCCACCTACTAATATAGAACCTATAACAAACATTAATTTTACATTCGTAGTAGGTTTTGAAAGTATGTTACCTATAAATGGAGAAGCAATAGCTGACACTATTGTACCTATTGTAAATAACATAGAGAATTGAGTTAGAGAATATCCTTCACCCTCTGTAACGAATTTTATGAATTGTGGGTGTGCGTTTTGAACAACACCGAATGGTATTGCTTGGATTAAAAGACAAGCAAAAACTACAACCCAACCATAGAAAAATTTAGAATTTTTACTAGATGATTTCATATTTTTTCTCCCTTTGTCTTATTTTATTGAATAAATTATAGTTATTATTTCTATTCTTATTAAATAATATACCTTCAACAAGAAATTTACAAAGGAATTAATTTGAATTAATTTGATAAATAAATCAAAATTTCAATAAAAACACAATGTGATTAAATTAAAAATAAAGAAATATTTTAAAAATAATTTTAAAAATAAAAGTACTAGATATTTATCTAGTACTTAAAATAGTATTTTCTTTATTTCATCACAAAGCATATCGAGATGTTTTTCGTTTTCTATTAAATCAACTTTATTTATATCGACGTATAAAACAGGAGAGTAGTCATATTCGTTAATCCATTTTTCATATCTTTTGTGAAGATTTTTCCAGTATTCAACATCAACAGATTTCTCTACATCACGACCTCTAAGATTTATTCTTTTTATTATATTATCGATAGAACCATCAAGATAAATCATTAAATCTGGTTTTCTAAGATGAGGAACCATATCATTAAAAAGTTCACGGTAAGTTATATAATCTCTTTTAGTCATTTTGTTGTTTTCATATAAGTTTCTTGCAAAAATCTCAACATCTTCATAAATACTTCTATCTTGAATATTATTTAGTCCATTAGAAGCGATTTCTTTTTGTTGTTTAAATCTTTGTGCTAAGAAATAAAGTTGTAAATGGAATCCCCATTTTTCTTGGTCAAGGTAGAAATCCTGTAAGTAAGGATTTCCCTCTACTTTTTCAAAATGAGTTTCAAATCCTAATTTTTTTCCAACCAGAGTAGTTAGAGTTGATTTTCCAGCTCCAACATTTCCTGCAACAGTTATAAATAAATCTTTTTTTAATGGATTTTTACCGTTATTTACTAATTTAAACATTTTTACTCCTTTCAAGAGATGAAATTGCATCCTCTAGTTTTTTTATTATAAATTTTTTATCATCAGGATTGTTTATAAAGTCTAAATTTGAATTATCTACCTCAATTATTATAGGTGATTTGCCCATAAAGTTATGTTTTATAGAAAATGGATTAAAGTAGTATTTATATTCTTCGCTTAGTTCTTTTATGTAGTTTATATCCATTTGTCTTTCAAAACTTCTATCTCTTAAAGCTATTTTTTTCATAAGTACATCTATATCAGAATTTAGATAAATTATTATATCTGGTTGAGGCAAATCATTAACAAATATATTATAAACTTGTTTATATCTGTGAAACTGCATTTTATCAAGTGTTATACCTGCAAAGATAAGATTTTTTATTATATGATAGTCGCTAATTACATTATTTGATTTACTAAGTACGTCTTTTTCGATATCCTCTAATTGTTTCACTCTATTAAAGAGAAAAAAAGATTCAGTTTGTAAAGCGTATTCTTTTATATCTGTATAGAATTTTGATAAAAATGGATTTTCTTCGACTATTTCTCTTAAAAGTGTATATCCAAAATGTTCATTTAATATATTCGCAAGAGTAGTCTTCCCAACCCCTATTGGACCTTCTATTGCGATAAATATCCCTTTATTATCCATAAAAACACTCCCTAAAAATAATATCTTAGTTATTGTATCAAAAATTTTTTTTTAATTCTACTCTAGATTTTTTTGAAAATATCATATTCGTTATTTATCGTTTAGTTTGAAGAAATTATAAATATAGATTAAAATATAAATTAAAGACAAAAAGGAGGATTTTTATATGAATTTAGATACATTAAATCCTGCTCAAAGGGAAGCTGTTGAAAAAACGGAAGGACCGGTTTTAATATTAGCAGGTGCTGGTTCGGGAAAAACTAGAGTTTTAACTACTAGAATAGCATATATGATAAATGAAAAAAATATAAATCCGTCTAACATATTAGCTATAACTTTTACCAATAAAGCAGCTAATGAGATGAGAGAAAGAGTAGAAGAAACTTTAGGTTCTGATACTAAAGAAATGTGGATAAGTACTTTCCATTCTTGTTGTGTAAGAATACTTAGAAAACATATAAATAAAATAGGGTATAATAGAAGTTTTGTTATATATGATTCGTCAGACCAATTAACTCTTGTTAAGGATTGTCTAAGAGAACTTAATTTAAGTGACAAAGTATTTGAACCAAGAATGGTATTAAGTGTAATCTCAAGTGCGAAGGATAAACTTTATACACCAAAAAAATTCAAAG
>JAGHEK010000009.1 GCA_017889265.1 Romboutsia sp.
ATAGTTGAATTATCTGAAGTAGATGAACAAGACTGGGCTAATGAATGGAAAAATTATTATAAGCCTACTAAAATAGGTGAAAAAATAGTTGTAAAGCCTACTTGGGAAGAATATGAAAAAAAAGAAGATGATTTAATAGTTGAATTAGACCCAGGTATGGCATTCGGTACTGGTACTCACGAAACTACTACTATGTGTATACAACAATTAGAAAAGTATGTAAATGAAAATTCTAAAGTTTTTGATATAGGTTGTGGAAGTGGTATACTTGCAATAAGTGCAGCGAAATTAGGGGCTAAAGATGTTTTAGCAGTAGATTTAGACGAGGTAGCAGTAAAAGTTTCTAAAGAAAATGTTAGCCTTAATAATGTTGATGTTAAAGTAAGGCACGGAAATTTAATGGAAGTTGTAAATGATAAGGCTGATATAGTAGTTGCAAATATTATAGCAGATATAATAAAGATACTTGCAAAAGATATTAAGAACTTTATGAAAGAAGATGCTGTATTTATATCTTCTGGTATAATTCATAAAAAAGTTGATGAAGTAAAAAACTCTTTAGAAGAAAATGGTCTTGAAATAGTTGAAATACAAACTTTAGGTGAATGGAATGCAATAGTATCTAAAATTAAGTAGGTGATTTTATGGATAGGTTTTTCGTTGATAAAAAAAATATAGATTTAGAAAATAAAGTCTGTAAGATAACAGGTGATGATGTTAAACATATTTCTAAAGTTTTAAGATGTAAGACTGGTGATGAATTAGAAATTTGTGATAAAGAAAATACAGAATATATCGGTAAGATTTTTTCTATCGATAAAAATGAGGTTTTATTAGAGATAATAAAAGAAGTTGATATAAAAAGAGAATCCAACTTAAAAGTAAGATTGTATCAAGGATTACCTAAAAGTACTAAAATGGAAATTATTCTTCAAAAACTTACTGAAATTGGTGTTGATGAAATAGTACTAGTTCAAACTAAAAGAAGTGTAGCAAAAATTGAAGATAAGAAAGAAGATAAGAAATTAGAGCGTTGGGAAAGAATAATATATGAAGCATCTAAACAAAGTAAAAGAGGAAAAATTCCAAAATTAAGAGGAATTTTAAGTTTTAAACAGGCTTTAGAAGATATTGAAAATAATAATTTAAATATAGCTTGTTATGAAAATGAAAAGACTAATTCGATTAAAAATTCTATAAAAGGTGTAAATATAGATAGTATTGGAATATTTATTGGACCAGAAGGTGGGTTTGATGAAGAAGAAATAAAACTTATGGAAAAAAATGATGTAAAGAGTGTTTCTTTAGGAAATAGAATTTTAAGAACGGAAACGGCATCTGTGGTTGCATCTTCCATAGTTTTATATGAACTAAGTGACTTAGGAGGAAATTAATGAAAAAAGTAGCATTTTATACTTTAGGCTGTAAAGTTAATCAGTATGAAACTGATGCTATGCTTGAGATGTTTAAAAAAGATGGATATGAACAAGTTGATAGTGAAGACTTTGCAGATGTTTATGTTATAAATACTTGTACTGTAACTCATATGAGTGATAGAAAATCTCGTCAGTACATAAGAAGAATGAAAAAGAAAAATCCAGAATCTATAATAGCAGTAGTTGGTTGTTACTCTCAAGTTTCTCCAGAAGAAATTCTAGAAATTGAAGAAGTAAATTTAGTTATGGGAACTAATGAGAGAAGACAAATAGTAGATGAAATAAAAAAATTACAATCTAATAATGTTAAAAAAGTTAGTACTGTTGATGATATAATGAAAGTTAGAGCTTTTGAAGAAATTGAGATAAGTCAAACTAACGGAAAAACCAGAGCTTTTATGAAAATACAAGATGGTTGTGATAGATTTTGTACTTATTGTATAATTCCATACGCAAGAGGTGGAAAAATAAGAAGTAGAGATTTGGAAAGTATAGTTACTGAAGCTACAAACTTAGCAAAAAAAGGATATAAAGAAATTGTTTTAACAGGCATACACGTAGCATCTTATGGGAAAGATATAAAAGATGAAGATATAAATTTATTAACTGTAATAAAAAAGATAAATGAAATTGATGAAATAAAAAGAATAAGACTTAGTTCTGTCGAGCCTATTCTTTTTACTAAAGAATTTATAGAAGAAGTTAAAAAAATGCCTAAACTTTGTCCACATTATCACTTATCACTTCAAAGTGGTTGTGATGAAACTCTAAAAAGGATGAATAGAAGATATACTACTAAAGAGTATAAAGAGATAGTAAATATGATTAGAGATAATATAAAAGATGTGGCTATAACTACTGATGTTATAGTAGGATTTCCTGGGGAAACAAATCAAGAATTTGAAAATACTTATGAATATTTAAAAGATTTAGGCTTAACTCAAATGCATATATTTAAGTATTCTCCAAGAAAAGGAACTCCTGCATCTGAAATGGAAAATCAAATAGACCCTCAAGTTAAACAACTAAGAAGTGATAGACTTCTTAATCTAGATAGAGAAAACTTTAGAAACTTTGCTAATAAGTATTTAGAAAAAGAAGTTGAGGTTTTATTTGAAAAGGGAATAGATGACACTACTTATGAAGGGTTAACGCCTAATTATATAAGAGTAGTAGTAAAATCTAATAATGATATTCAAGGTAAAATATTAAAAACTAAAATAATTAAAATTAATGATGATTATACTGAAGGAGTGTTGATTTAATGGATTGTATATTTTGTAAAATAGTAAGAGGAGAAATGCCTTGTTCTAAGGTTTATGAGGACGATAAAGTTTTAGCATTTAACGATATAGATCCACAAGCACCTGTTCACGTTTTAGTTATACCTAAAAAACATTATGGCAGCATATTAGATATAAAAGATGATGAAATGGATATAGTAGCTCATATCCATAAAATTATCAATAAAATAGCTAAAGAAAAAGGGATAGACAAAACTGGATTTAGGATAGTAAACAACTGTGGAGAAGATGCAAATCAAGTAGTAAAACACATACATTATCATATTTTAGGTGGTAAGAAATTGTAATATAAAGTTAAAAAAATGCTTGAAAAAAATCAAAAATTAGTTTATAATAGTCGGAGTGTAGGATAGTACTTATCTTAGCATAATTCGCGCAATCGGAGGGAGGGAAAACGAAATGTCAGAAGTTAAAGTAAGAGAAAATGAAACATTAGACAGTGCTTTAAGAAGATTTAAACGTCAATGTGCTATGTCTGGCATCATGTCTGAAGTTAGAAAAAGAGAGCACTACGATAAGCCAAGCGTTAGACGTAAAAAGAAAGCAGAAGCTGCTAGAAGAAAAAACGCTAAAAAATAGTAAAAAACAACAAAGAGGTGAGGGGAATGTCCCTTAAAGAAAGATTACAAGAAGACTTAAAGTCTTCAATGAAAAATAAAGAGACAGTAAAAAAATCTGTTATTACACTTATAAGAGCATCTATCAAACAATATGAAGTTGATAATAGAGTTGAGCTTGATGAAGAAGGTATTATAGATTTAATATCAAAACAACTAAAGCAAAGAAATGATGCTTTAGAAGAATTCAAAAAAGCCAACAGAGATGACTTAGTTAGTGAAACAGAAGCTGAAATCAAAGTTTTAAAAGAGTACCTACCTCAACAATTAAGCGAAGAAGAACTAAATGAAATAGTTAAAGAAACTATATCTGAAGTAGGAGCTACTTCTATGAAGGATATGGGAAAAATAATGTCTGCTATAATGCCTAAAACAAAGGGTAGAGCCGACGGTAAATTAATAAATAAGTTAGTTCAAGCTAACTTACAATAGATTTAAAAACCTAGAGAAGAAATCTCTAGGTTTTTTACATATAAAAAATTAATGTAATAATTTTTGTAGTATGTACATAATAATTAATAAATATAAACTAAGGAGGAGAAAATATTGATTATATCAATAAAAGAAATAAAAAATTTTATTATAAGTATATTAATACCACTTTTAGTGGGATATGCTAGTAGTTTTTTGTCTCAAATAATATCTAAGGTAGATACAAGTACATACTATTCTCAATTAATTAAACCAAGTTTTGCTCCACCTTCATACGTTTTTCCTATAGCTTGGAGTATAATATTTGTTCTTATGGGAATATCATATTATATAATAAATAAAAATAATGATAAGCAAAAAGTAAAAGATGCTCTATTTTATTATTATTTACAGTTAGCACTTAATTTTGTTTGGAGTATTTTATTTTTTGGGCTTGATTTAAGATTTACTTCTATGGTAGATATTATTCTACTTCTAGGGGTTGTAATTATTATGATGTTAAAGTTTTATAAAATAGATAAAAGAGCATTATATTTAAATATTTTATATGTTTTATGGCTTTTATATGCGGGTGTTCTTAACTATTTTATATGGATTATAAATAGGTAAAGTCTTCTTTTGGAGGGCTTTTTATTTTTTAATAAAAACTACTAAGGTATTTTTGTAATTAATTAGTATTTAGATACATATATTTTTAATAAAAGACTACTTTAGGAGGTACGTATGGTAAGTTTGTCAAAAGATTTACAGGTTAGTCAACCTACTGTAACTACCATTGGAAATACTTTTGTTAGTATAGAAAATTATTTATCTATAATTACTTATGAAACAGATATTATAAAAATAAAAACAAAATTAAAGACTATAAAAATAAATGGGGATAAATTATTACTTAAATATATTTGTGACGGAGAAATAGGAATAAAAGGAGTTATATATAGCATAGAGTATGTTGATTAGGGGGATATTTAAGTGATAAGTTATATAAGAGGATATTATGTAGTAGTCATAGAAGGAATAGAATTAGAAAGGTTTTTAAATCATCTGTCGAGAAATAATATTAGACTTTATAATATAAAAAGGGAAAAATTAAGTATAGAATGTTGTATCGATAGGGAAGATTTTAAGAAATTCAAAAAAATACATAAAAACAATAATTATAAAATCAAAATAAAGCAAAAAGTAGGGCTACCATTTATTGCGATTAGAATATATAAAAATAAAGTAATGTTAATTAGTGCTATTTTATCATTTTTTATATTATTTTTTACATCTCAATTCGTAACAGACATATATATTGAAGTTCCAGAAGGTATAAAAAAAGAAGAAATAAGAAAAGAACTTTATAATATAGGGTTAAAACCCGGTACATATAAAAAAAATATTGATAGAAAAAAAATAAGAGATGAAATAATGCTTAAATTTGATGATGTAGCATACGTTTCTATAAATGTAAAAGGTACTAATATATTCGTTACGATAACTAAAAAAGCGGAAACTCTAAGTGAAAGTGAAAAATCAAATTATTGTAATATAATTTCTACTAAAGATGCTATAATAGAAAAGGTAATAGCAAGAAGTGGAAATGCAGTAGTTTCAGAAGGAGATATAGTAAAAAGTGGAGATATTTTAATAAAAGGTGCAGATACTAAATCATTACCAGAGGTATGGGCTAATACTTTTTATGAAGTGGAAAAAAGTGAAAGTTATGAAGAAGTAATAAAAGAAAAAACAGGAAATAAAAAGAGGGTTTATACTATAAAATTTTATGATAAAGAGTATACTATAAGAAGGAAAATAGATTATAAAGATTATACTATTGAAAATAAAGAATATGATATTTCAATAAAAAACTATACTTTTCCAGTAAAAATAAAAGTGAGTACCTTTTATGAAACTAAGGATAAAAAAGTAACGAAAGATAAAGACGAGTTAAAAGAAAAACTTCAACAAGAGTCTTTAAACGAGTTAAATTATATTATTCCACCTAGTGCTAGATATAAAGATGTTAGTTATGATTATAAAGTTGAGAAAAATATGTTAAAATATATAATAACTGTACATACATTAGAAAATATTGTTGAAGTTAAAAATCTTAGTAAAAGCGAAGCTGAAAATATGATTTTAGAACTTAACAACTCAACTGAGGAGCAAGTTCCTTCGAATCCAGAAAAAAGACCTATAAATGATATAAGAAATGAACTAGATATAAAAGAAGAACAAAAACAAGATGAAAAATTAGATACTCAAGATAATTAAACGAAAGAAAAGGTGAGATAATGGAACTTATAATAAGCGATAGACAAGAAAAATATAAAGTTGACGATATTCTAATAGAAAAATTAAAACTTATAATAAATGAATGTTTGGAGTATGAAGGGTTTGATTTAGATTATGAGGTCAGCTTATCTTTTGTAGATAACCATGAAATACATAGTTTAAATAAAATGTACAGAGGTATAGATAAAGAAACGGACGTTTTATCATTTCCTATGATAGATGAAAACTCTGTAGAATTTGAGGAAAAAACTTTGGGAGATATAGTTATTTCTCTTGAAAAAGCAAAGGAACAGAGTGAAGATTATAACCATTCTTTTGAAAGAGAAATATGTTTTTTAACTTGTCATAGTATGTTTCATTTGTTAGGATATGACCACGATAATGATGAAAATACTAAAATAATGAGGGAAAAAGAAAAGTACATACTAAATAAGTTAAATATAACTAGGGAGTAATTTTTATGAAGAATAAAAAAACTCGTCAAAGTGTAATAAAAGCATTTAATGTGGCAATAGAGGGGATTTTATATACTTTTAAATCAGAAAGAAATATGAAAATCCATTATTTTGTGGCAGTAGTAGTTTTTATAGCAAGTTTATTTTTTGATTTATCTAGAATAGAGATGATGATGTTAGTTTTTTCTATAAGTTTGGTGGTTATATCAGAGATGTTTAATACAGCAATAGAAAAAACTATAGATATGGTAACTGATGAGTATAATGTTTTAGCTAAAATAGCAAAAGATGTAGCGGCAGGTGGAGTTTTAATAGCTAGTTTAAATTCTGTTGTTATAGGGTATTTGCTTTTTTATGATAAACTTACTAATCTATCTAATTCATTACTTTATACTATTAGACAATCTCAGATTCATGTTACTTTAATATGTATAGTATTAGTGCTCATTGCGGTAGTCGTGGTAAAAACTTTGACTGCAACAGGAACACCACTTCAAGGAGGAATGCCAAGTGGACATACGGCACTTGCTTTTGCTATGGCTACTGCTATTACTTTTATGATGGAAAAAGTAGTAACTTCCACTTTAGCGTATTTAATGGCTGTATTAGTTGCACAAAGTAGGATAGAAGGTAAGATTCATACTTTTTGGGAAACTGTTGCAGGTGGACTTTTAGGAACTTTGATATGTATTTTAGTTTTTCAAATCAGTAGATTTTACATATAAAAAGAAGTTTAACACTTCTTTTTTTATGCTATAATTAAATATATCTAAAAAGGAGTATTTTGTATGGATAATAAAACATTGTTAGAAATAGCAGAAAAAGCAAGAGAATATTCTTATTCGCCGTACTCAAACTTTAAGGTAGGTGCAGCTTTATTAACTAAAGAAGGTAAAGTATTTACAGGATGTAATATAGAATGTGCATCTTTTGGTGCTACTAACTGTGCAGAAAGAACGGCTATTTTTAAGGCTATTTCAGAAGGGTATAAAGATATAGAAAAAATTGCAATAGCAAGTTCTAATTCTGAAAATGATGAGCCAACTTATCCTTGTGGTATTTGTAGACAAGTTATCGTTGAGTTTGGCTTAGATATAAAGATAGTAACAGGATACTCAAAAGGCAAAATTTATGAATGCAGTATCTCGGATTTAATGCCTAATTATTTTTCTAAAGACGAAATGTAAAAAAGGAG
>JAGHEK010000082.1 GCA_017889265.1 Romboutsia sp.
GGTTGTAAACTTTGAATATCAAAAAAGTTATATATATCTTTTCCTAATAACTCATTAATAATATTTATTTCTAAAAACCAACATCCCATTTGTATTAATATAAAGTTATAAATTAAACTTACAACTATTATTAACTTTGAAAAAAATATATTCATCCTATTTTGAGGTAATAGATATAGTATAAATGCTATTTTATTTTTAGAGCTAAAATCCTTATACCATATAATAATGCCATATATTAAACTAATTAATACAAAAAATACAAGTATTATAATAGTAATTTCTATCATCTCATCAAATATATATGTATAATTAATAGCAAATCTATTTTTTAAAACTTTTATAGACGGTTTAAGATTCAAGTTTGAACTAATTAAATTTATCCAATTAGAAACTCTATTAACAAATAGAATAATATTCATACCAATTAAAGTTAGTATTCCTAAAAAATATACTTTATAAATTCGTTTAAATTCCATATCACAAAGTGCAAATATTTTATTTATCATTATAAACCTCCCTAATTTTATCAAGTATTGATTTTCCCTCTATTTCTCTAGTTTCTTCTGCATTAAATTTAAGGATTACTTTTCCATTATCAACTAAATACACATCATCTACTATAGCTTCTATTTCGCTAATTTCGTGAGTAGTTATAATTATACTTTGATTATCGTCTATATATCTTGTCATAGCTTTTATAAAAGATTCTCTTTTAAAAATATCTATTCCAGAAAAAGGTTCATCAAGTAATATGTATTTAGAATTTTGAGAAAAAGCTATTATTAGTTTTACTCTAGCTTTATTTCCTTTAGATAATTCATCTATATATAAATCATCAGTAAGTTCAAACATATCTAACATTTCATATGCTTTTTTATCATCCCAATTTTTATAAAATTTTTTCATAAATTCAAAACTTTCTTTTATAGTAGTATTAGAAAAATTATTATCTGCATCTGGAACAAAAGCAATTTTATCATAAACACTATGATTTAATTTTTCTCCATCTATTAATATTTCTCCACTATCTATATTAATAAGATTACAAATAGCTTTTAGAGTTGTCGATTTACCAACACCATTTATACCTAATATACAAGTTATTTTTCCTTCCTCAATAGTCAGAGAAAGTCCATTCAATACTTGTTTTTTTCTATATTTTTTATAAATATCTTTAACTTCTATCATAACTCCTCCTAATAAATTTCATCTATTATCTTTATAATTTCTTCTTTTTTTACATCAATAAGTTTCATATCCTCTATAAAATTTTGTAATGATTCATTTATTAACTCTTTTCTTATAGAACTTATTTTTTCAATATCTGTAGTTATAGTGCTAGGTTGATTTTTTATAGTATTTATAATTCTCATACTTTCCATCTCCTTATATGCTTTTTGAACCGTATTCGGATTTACATTTATACTTATAGCCATTTCACGTCTAGATAATATAACGTCTCCTGGTTTTAATTCACCTTTTACAATTTGTATTTTTATAAACTTTATTATTTGTATGTATATAGGTTCTTTATCATTTAGTTTTAAATCCATATAATCACCTCCTTGTGTATCAGTACATTAATACACTTTATAAATGTATTATATGTATAATACACTAAAAAGTCAATAATAAAAAAATACCCTCTTGAGGGTATTTTATAAGCTATTTATAAATTTGTTAAAAGAACTTATTCCTTTTTTATCTCTTTTAAAAACTCCTGAATGTTCTAATACATTTAAGAATTTTTTACCTACTTCTTCTTTTAAGATTTCATTAGCTTCTTTTATGTTATTTACATCATATTTTTTTAAAGTATTTTTATACCAATCATTATGATGTATATACTTATTATCTTTTATTTCATCTTCTTTGTTAATCATTAGATTTGCTAAATAATTTAATTCTTCCTCAAGCCTTGAAGGTAATACTGCAAGTCCCATAACTTCTATTAGACCTATATTTTCCTTTTTTATATGATGCACTTCGTTGTGTGGATGAAATATTCCCATAGGATATTCTCTAGTAGTTCTATTATTTCTAAGAACTAAATCTAATTCATATTCATTTCCTTTTTTTCTAGCTATTGGAGTTATAGTACTGTGTTCTTCAGTAGTTTTATTTATTATATCAACACTTTCATCAGAATAATTTTTCCAAGAACTTAAAATATATTCTGCTAAATTTATTATATCATTTTTGTCTGTTCCCTTTAATCTTATAACACTCATTGGCCATTTAAGTCTAGATACACTAGATTTAAAACAATCTATATTAAAAGTTTCTTCAATGTCTGCTTTTTCCATAGCAAAAACATAATTACCACCTTGATAATGGTCGTGAGATAATATAGAACCTCCAACTATCGGTAAATCTGCATTACTTCCTAAAAAATAATGAGGAATATAATCAACAAATTCAATTAAGTTTTCAAAAGTTTTTCTATTTATTTGCATAGGAGTATGTTTTGAATTTAATACTATACAATGCTCATTATAATAAACGTATGGAGAGTACTGTAAAAACCACTTTTCTTCTGCAAATTCCATAGGTATTATTCTATGATTTTGTCTTGCTGGATGATTTATATTACCCATAAATCCTTCATTTTCTTTACAAAGTAAACATTTTGGGTATTTAGTGGATTTCATTTCTTTAGCTTTTTTTATATCTTTAGGATCTTTTTCTGGTTTAGATAAATTAATCGTTATATCTAAATCACCATACTCTGTTTTAACTTTCCATATGATATTTTTATCAGTTCTATCTTTTCTTATATAGTTTGATGCTATGCTAAGATTATAAAAATAGTCAGTAGCTTCTTTTTTATTTAATTTATATTTTTCATTGAAAGTCTTTATTATTTCTGATGGTCTATTTACAAGACAATTCATTATTTTAGTGTCAAATAAGTCTCTTTGTATTATAGTATCTTCAATAATCCCCTTTTTGACTGCAAAATCAAGCATTTTTTCTAGTATTTCAGTTGCAGTTTCTAGTTCTTCCTCTACTTCTTCTTTCTCAAATTCATCAATACCTAAAACTTCAAGCAATAAATTAGCCACATAAACTTCGTCTAGTTTATCAATAAGATTTTTTTTTACACCAAAGTTTATAAGTCTATTTATCTGATAATTCATAAAATCCCCCTATTTTTCAAATCCATTTGGATTATTTTTGTGCCAGTTCCATGCATCACTTATCATTTTTTTGACATCATCAAATTCTGGTGTCCAACCTAATATTTCTTTAGCTTTTTTGCTTGATGCCACAAGTTTAGCTGGGTCTCCTTCTCTTCTTTGACCTATTACAACTTTTATGTCTTTTTGGGTTACTTCTTTTGCTGCTTCTATCATTTGTTTTACTGTAAATCCATTTCCACTACCTAAATTAAATATATTTGAATCATTTCCTTTTCTTAAGTATTCAAAAGCTTTTATATGTGCATTTGCTAAATCTATAACGTGGATATAATCTCTTATACAAGTTCCATCAAAAGTATCATAATCATCTCCAAATACAGTTATATACTCTCTTTTTCCAAGCGGAACTTGCAATATAAGAGGTATTAGATGAGTTTCTGGATTATGGTCTTCACCTATAAACCCACCTTCTATAGCACCCGCTACGTTAAAATATCTTAATGAAACATATTTTATACCGTGTGCTAAATCAGTCCATTTCATCATTTTCTCCATAGCAAGTTTTGTTTCACCATAAGTATTAGTTGGATTAGTCATATCATCTTCAAGTATAGGTATCTGTCTTGGTTCACCATATACTGCTGCCGTTGATGAAAATACTATCTTTTTTACATCAAATTCAACCATAACCTCAAGAAGCACTTGTGTTCCATATACATTATTATCATAATAACTAAGCGGGTTTTTCATACTAACTCCAACTAAAGAATTGGCTGCAAAATGAATTACACCTTCTACATTGCTTTCTCTAAATACCTTTCTTAAAAAATCTTTATCTTTTATATCACCTTGAAAGAATTTAGCCTTTTTATTTATTGCATCTAAATGACCTGTTTGTAAATTATCAACAATTATAACATCTTCATTATTTTCTATTAACTGGTGAACAGTATGACTACCTATATATCCTGCTCCACCACAAACTAATATTGCCATAACAATCCTCCTAAACTAATTTTCTTGTACCGTCTGATATTTCAACTGTATAGAAAGTTGGTTCATAACCTATTTCATTTTTATAATCATTAGTTACATTCTTTATAAAATCATCAATGAATTCATTCTTAACTATACTAACAGTACATCCTCCAAAACCTGCTCCTGTCATACGAGAACCTATTACTCCATTTTCCTTTAAAGATAAACTAACTAAAGTATCCAATTCTTTTCCAGTAACTTCATAATCATCTCTTAAAGAATTATGAGATTCTATCATAAGCTTTCCAAACAATTTTATATCGTTTTTTTCTAGCGCCTCAACAGCTTTTAGAGTTCTTTGATTTTCATAAACTGCATGTTTTGCTCTTTTTTTATCTATATCATTTTCTATTAAATACTTATTTTCTTCAAAATCTTTTTCAGTTAATTCTCCTAATGAATTTATATTTAATTTAGTTTTAAGATTTTTTAAAGCTCTTTCACATTCGTTTCTTCTTTCATTATATTTTGAGTCAGCAAGACCTCTTTTTTTGTTGGTATTTCCTATAACTATTGAATATCCATCTATATTTATTTTACTATATTTATATTCTAAAGTATTACAATCAAGCAATATAGCACAGTCTTTTTTGCCCATACCTATAGCAAATTGATCCATTATACCACAATTTACACCTATAAAACTATTTTCAGCTTCTTGAGAATATTTAACCATATCTAAAGTACTTAAATTAAATGAAAAACTATTATTCAATATTACTGATATCAACAGTTCTAAAGATGCGGAAGATGAAAGACCTGAACCATTAGGTATATTACCATATACTAATATATCAAAACCATAATCTACAATATATCCTTTATCCTTAAATATTTTTATGACTCCTTTTGGATAATTAACCCAATCATCTTTCTTATCATATTTTATATTTTCTAAATCAAATTCTATTATGCCAACGTCTGTAAAATTCAACGAATACATCCTTACTTTTTTATCATTTCTCTTTGATATAGCTCCATAAGTACCTAAAGATAATGCACAAGGAAATACATTTCCTCCATTATAATCCGTATGTTCACCTATTAAATTTACTCTCCCTGGAGAAAAAAATATGCTTTCCATATCTTTTTCAAATATTTTATTAAATTCACTTTTTAAAAAATCAATCATAAAGACCCCCTACATTTTATAAAAACCTTTTCCTAATGCATAAAAATTTTTTTCACTCTTATATAATAATACATTATATAAAAAAAGTAAATAATTGTTATAATAAAAAAATAATCCCCTTTTTAAGAGATTATTTTTTTATTATAGATTTTGGCATAATTAAGGCTAAACCTACAAATAACACTCCTGTTATTAAAAGACCAACAAAACCTATATTAAATACTGATTGGTATTCACTAGATATATTAAATAAAGTCAATTTCCCTAAATCTATAGAATTTATAAATCCATTTCTTTCTAAAAATCTATAAGAAATTGAAAATGTAAATGCACCTACTAGTCCACCTAATACTGCACTAATACCTTTTTTAAACCCATTAGTACCGCTAGCTCCAACACAAGTTCCTGGACAAGTTCCTGCTAGCCCAAAACCTAAACCAAATATTATACCACCTATTATAACTCCTGTATTCATAGGTTTTATACTTAAATGTTCTAAATTAAATATTCCTATACTATTTAGTACGAATAATGATATACTAGCCAAACCTATTGCAAATAATATTACTTTTGCTAACGTTAAATCTCTAAGAGTCAACATACTAATTAAATTTTTAGGATTGGTTGCCCAACTTTATATAAAGCATACCCAAAGAATGAACCAAGTAAAATCGCTAACAAAATATCCATACTAATCCTCCTTAGATTTATTTTTAGTTATTAATATAGCAGTAGGTATAGCTACCATAAATACAACCATAGCAAATACATATCCACTTACACTACCTTGCATCATACCACTCATCATATGACCACTAGTACAACCACCTGCAAATCTTGCTCCAAATAAAAGTAAAAATCCACCTAAAAAACTTCTGTAATATTTTTCTATAAAGCTTTGATCTTTTTCTATATCACAAATATTCAATTTTATATTATCTTTTTCATCATCTTTTTTGCTAGTTTTATATGCTATATAACTTCCAAGTGGTATAGCAAGTACAAAAATAAAATCATAATTTATAGGATTTTTTATAGCCTTAGCTAGTTTACCATCTGATTTATTGTAATATGCATTTGTACTTTCATATTCTCCTTCACTATTTTGAGTTATTACATCTTTATCTATAGTACTATGAATAATACCAGTTAAAACTGAAAATTGAGTAGATACTCCTATCGGTTTAACTAATACTATACTTATAAGAAATGATAAAGATAAAATAATAGCGCCTTTTATCTATTTATTATTATTCATAAAAACCTCCTTAATTTATAAATAAATAATATCAGTTTTTATAAATAGTTTCTGTAACTTTATCACACTTTATGCTTGAATCTTTTTATAGGAATAAACAATAATGCTATTGTACTTAAAATTCCTTCTATACCGGTAGTAGATACATTATAAATAATAGAATAAATCCAAGGATTCATACCTTCTGGTGCATAATCTCCAAAAAATATTGCTCCCGATAATATAGTAAATAAAGTTGATAAACAACTTACAAATATACCTCCAAAAAATATATTTATTTTTTTATCGCCAAATATACCACAAAGACCTAATACAGTATTTGCAAGTATATAATCAAGCATAAACTGTATTGGATGAATTATAAATGCTCCATTTAATAACTTTAAAAATCCAAGTATAAATCCAGATAAAAGTCCTATCTTAGTTCCATAAATAATAGATAAAAGCATTGTAGGTAACATAGATAAAAGACTTATTCCTCCTCCTTGTGGATATTTTATAAATTGTATAGTATACAAAATATAAGATAAAGCACTAAAAATTCCAACTAATACAATTTCTTTTGTTTTCATAAAAAACCTCCCAAAAATAAAAAGCTACACTCCAACATAGGAATGTAGCTTAAAAATCTATAAATAAAAATTTATACATCAAAATAATATAGCTTTCCTACGCTGGAATTACCCAGTTCAGGTTCAAGGGTCGATTTATAAATCTCTCAGCCAAATCTGGCGCCCCTAGCTTAACTTTCAATTTATTTAATTTTTTCTAAAAATTGTACTATATAATTAATTATCTGTCAAATATTACTCTATAAATTTCTTTTAATATCATCAATTATAAGGTCTGATTTTAATCTGTATCTATTATATAATTCATCAATACTAACTCTATCTGTAAACTCTTTCTTTGCTCCATAGTTTAGTACTTTTATATTTTTATCAGAGTAAAATCTACTTATTTTTTCTCCAAAACCACCATCTATAACTCCATCTTCTAAAGTTACCACTACTTTATGGTTTTTAGATACATCTTCTAGCATACTCTCGTCTATCCCACTAACAAATCTTGGATTTATAAGTGTAGAATTTATATTATCTTCTTTTAATTTCTCACATACTTCTTTAGCTAATCCAAAAAAGCTTCCAAGACCTAATATTGCTACGTCTTTTCCTTTTTCTATCTTTTCAAACGTATTTAAAGTAAAATCATATTCTTTATCTATACTATCTTCAACTACATCACTTGGTACACGTATTACTATAGGTCTTTCATTTTGATTTATAGCAAAATCAAGCATTTTTAAATACTCATTCTTAGTAGTAGGACAAAGATATACTATATTAGGTATATTAGATATCATAGGTATATCAAAAACTCCTATATGAGTTGCATCTATACTTGATATACCACTTCTAAAAATTAATATAACAGCAGGATTATTATTAAGTGCTAAATCGTGAGATAATTGATCATAAGATCTTTGTATAAAGCTACTTCCAAGAGCCACAACTGGTTTTATACCTTGAGATGCCATAGCAGATGATAAAGTTATAGCATGTTCTTCTGCTATCCCAACATCTATAAATTTTTCTTTTCTAACTTTTCTAAATGTATCAAAAAGTGCTGGAGTTCCCGCAGTTATTCCTACTATATTTTCATTTTCCTTTGATTTTTGTATTAAATAATCATTAGTAATACTTATATAATTTTCTTTACTCTGAGGACATAAAGATTTTTTAGTTTCTAAATCAAAAGGCATTACATAATGAAAATCCTCTTTGTGATCTTCAGCATATTTATAACCATTACCTTTTATAGTTTTTACATGAACTACTATAGGATGATCTATATCCTTTACTTTTGAAAATACCTCTATAAGATTTTCTATATCATGACCATCATCAACATAAACATAATCAAGACCTAAAGCTTTAAAGAAATTATCTTCACAATTACCTTTAGTTTCTCTTAGTTTCTTTAAGTTTTTATATAATCCTCCAGAAGTTTCTCCTATAGACATATCATTATCATTGACTACTATTATAAGATTTTTTCCATACTCAGATGCATTATTAAGCCCTTCATAAGCCAATCCACCACTTAAAGAACCATCACCAATAAATGCTATTATATTAGATTTTTCTTTTTTGATATCTCTAGCTTCACAAAGTCCACAAGCTAAAGATATTGAAGTTGAAGTATGACCTACTATAAAAAAGTCATGTTCACTTTCATGTTGTGTTGTATATCCTGAAATTTCACTATACTTATTTTCATCTAAAAATCCATGTTTTCTTCCTGTTAAAATCTTGTGAGTATAACATTGATGAGAAACATCATACACAATTTTATCAACAGGTGAATTAAATACATAATGCATCGCAATAGTAAGCTCAACAACTCCTAAGTTAGGAGCAAAATGTCCTCCTGTTTTACTTACTTTTTTAATAAGAATATCCTTTATCTCGCTAGATAATCCTTTTAATTCTTCTTTAGTAAGCTTTTTTAAATCTAATGTATTATTAACTTTATCTAAAATCATACCATTCTTATCCTAATTATCAAAATCTACTTTATATTTTTTATCTTTAGTATTTATTATTATATAAGATAAATTAAACTCCTCGTCCATTATATCTATTTTATATTCAAAGAAAGTATCATCATCTTTTTTTGACATAAATATATAACTTCCATTTTCTTTTTCTTCGATTTCATCACATATTTCATTGTAGATTTCTTCACCATTTACAAACTCATTATAACCTGCTTGTTTTATCTTGTTTTCAATTGCTTCATAAAATTGTTCCATAAATTTACCTTCTATTTCATAAATTTCTTTATTAAATTAATTTTATCATTGTATGGAGGGAAAACCAACTTAATATCCATCTTAAAATCTTTTTTTACTATAGACTTTTCATAAGTAAAAGTCTTAAAACTGCTATGTCCATGATATTTACCGATACCCGAAGTACCAACTCCTCCAAATGGTAGGTAAGTTGAGGCTACTTGACTTATAGTATCATTTACACATCCACCACCAAAAGTATATCTATTTATTATAAAGTCTGTGAACTCTTTATTTTTAGAGAATACATATAAAGCAAGTGGCTTTTCATGAAGTTCTAAATAGTAATCTATATCTTCTATATTTTTATACTTTATTACAGGCATGATAGGCCCAAATATTTCATCTTTCATAACTTCATCATTGTAATCTACATTAGCAAGTATAGTTGGCGATATATATCTTATTTCTTTATCAAAATCACCACCAAAAACTATTTTTTCTTTATCTTTTTCTAAGATATTTAGAAGTCTGTTTACATGTCTTTCGTTTACTATTCTTCCGAAATCTTTATTATTTTTTATATCTTTTCCATAAAAACTCTTTATAGTTTCTTTCATTTTTTCTATAAATCCATCATATATATTTTCTTTAACTAATATATAATCTGGAGCTACACAAGTTTGTCCAGCATTTACAAATTTACCCCAAGCAATTCTTTTGCATGCTATATCTAAATCTACGTTATCATCTACTATTACAGGAGATTTTCCTCCAAGTTCTAAAGTTACTGGAATTAAATTTTTACTTGCTTTTTCCATAACTATTTTCCCTACATTTACGCTTCCTGTGAAAAATATATAATCAAATTTCAAATCCAAAAGTGCACTATTTACTTTATAATCACCCGTTACTACTTTTATATATTTTTCATCAAAAGCTTCACTTATTATCTTAACAAGTATATTTTCTACATTTGTAGTAAATTCAGAAGGTTTTATTACGCAAGTATTACCTCCAGCTATAGCTCCTATTACAGGTTCTAGAGTTAATTGAAATGGATAATTATATGGACCTATTACAAGTACACAACCATATGGAACATTATATACATACGACTTCCCTGGCAATTGCGCCGTATCGCTTTTGTATTTTATAGGTTTTGTCCAATTTTTGATATGTTTTAATGTATGGTCTATAGATTTATAAATGAAACCAACTTCACTAGTATACGATTCAAACTCTGGCTTTCCTAAGTCTTTGTATAGAGCATCCATTATTTCATTTTCATATTTTTTTATAGTTGATTTTAATAATTTTAAACTTTCTATTCTTTTTTCAACACTTATTCCTTGTTTAAAATATTCTTTTTGTTTTTTTAAAATATTTTCCATAAAGTCACCTCTTATTGTTTCTTTATATATTATACCATTTAATCATATTATTTAATAAATAAAATTATAAAAATATCAACTTTCGGAATAAAATAACAATAAAAGGTCTGAATTTTTATCAGACCTTTTGTAAAAATTATATTTTTTATTTTTCTATACTAAAACAGCAAAACATTCATAAGGTTTTAAAATGTTAGAAACTCCATTCATATCATAATTAGATATCAGTATTTTACCTTTTTTAAACTTATCATCTATATTTAGATTAACTTCTTTACCAAAGAAATTACAAACCACTAACAATTCATTTTCTTTATATTTTCTAATATATGCTAATATATTTTCATCTTCTTCTAAAATCGGTTCTATATCACCATGAGATATTATATCATATTCTTTTCTTAATTTAGCAAGTTTTCCATAATACTCATATATAGAATTTTCTTCTTCTAAACATTTTTTAGCATTTATATATTTATAATTATCAGCCATATCTATCCAAGACTTTCCTTCGCTAAATCCACCATTTTCATCCCATTGAATAGGTGTACGAGAATTATCTCTAGATTTAGATTTTAATATTTCTAAAACTTCTTTTTCTAAATATCCTTTTTTAAGTAAATTATTATAAGCATTTATAGACTCTACATCTTTATATTTATCAATAGTTTCAAAATACGGATTAGTCATACCAATTTCCTCGCCTTGATAAACGTATGGAGTTCCTCTCATTAAGTGTATAGTAGTCGCTAACATTTTTGCAGATTCTTTAGGATAATTTTTATCATCACCAAATCTTGATAATGCTCTTGGTTGGTCATGATTGCTCCAGAAAGTAGCATTCCACCCATTACCTTCTTGCATTCCTACTTGCCAAGTAAATAATATATTCTTTAACTGAATAAAATCAAAAGGTGCTAAAGACCACTTTTCACCATTTGGATAATCAACCTTTAAATGATGAAAATTAAATGTCATACTTAATTCTTCACGTTCTGGCTTAGTATAATTTATACAATGATTTATAGTAGTAGACGACATTTCACCAACAGTCATAGAACCCTCGTATTTAGAAAACACATTTTTGTTCATCTCGTGTAAATATTCGTGAATTCTTGGTCCATCAGTATAAAAACGTCTACCATCATGATTTGGACTTTCTAATGTGTCATCTTTAAAACTCTGGTCTTTAGAAATTAAATTTACAACATCAAGTCTAAACCCATCTACCCCTTTATCCATCCAAAAACACATCATTTTATAAACTTCTTCTCTTAATTTAGGATTTTCCCAATTTAAATCGGCTTGAGTTACATCAAATAAATGTAGATAATATTTATCTAAACTCTCTACATACTCCCAAGCAGAACCACCAAACTTTGATTGCCAGTTGTTTGGAACTTTATTAGACTTTTTCCATATATAAAAATCATGATAAGGATTATCTTCTCCTTTTAGAGCTTCCTTAAACCATTTATGTTCAGTTGAAGTATGGTTTACAACCATATCCATTATAAGTTTCATTCCTCTTTCATGAACTTTATTCAATAAATCTTCAAAGTCCTCCATAGTTCCAAATATAGGGTCTATATTATAATAATCTGCTATATCATAACCGTTATCTTTTTGCGGAGAAACATAAATAGGCGTTAACCAAATTACTTCGATTCCTAAATTTTTTATATAATCTAACTTCTCAATTATACCTTTTATATCCCCTATTCCATCGTTGTTGCTATCATTAAAACTTTTTGGATATATTTGATAAACTACTGACTTTTTAAACCAATCTTTCATACAATCTCTCCTTTTTATATATATAAACTCACTAGGTAAAAACCTAGTGAATTAGTTAGCCTTTTTATTAATAGTTTTATTAAATATTAATGTTAACACGAATGGTACTATAACTGCAACTACCATAGCTATTATATAACTTATCCAATACTTTGGTTGTATAGCTAAAAACGCTGGAAGTCCACCTACTCCTATTGAATTTGCTAATACTCCTAATAATATCGAAACTGCTGATGCAATTGCTGAACCTATTATAGCTGCATAAAATGCATATTTATATTTTAGATTTACTCCAAACATTGCAGGTTCTGTTACTCCAAGCCAGGCAGATAGTGCTGCTGATAAAGACATCGATTTTACTTTATCATCATTTTTATATATCATAAATATCGCAAATGCTGAAGAACCTTGAGCTATATTACTAAGTGCTATAAGAGGCCATATCATAGTCCCTCCAGATGCTATAAGTTGTAAATCAACTGCTAAAAATGTATGATGAAGTCCTGTTATAACAAGTGGTGCATATAAAAGACCAAATATTATAGCTCCAAATAATTTGAATGGTCCTGTAAGTAAATTTGTAAATATCATAGCTATTGTATCTCCTAAAGTACGAGATATAGGACCTATTATTATATAAGAAAGTAACACTGTTATTATTAATGCTGTAAATGGTATTATTATCATTTTTAAAACATCTGGTACAAACTTTCTTAAAGTAAGCTCTATTTTAGATAAAACTATACCAGATAATATAGCTGGAATAACTTGTGCCTGATAACCGACTTTTTCTACTTGAAATAATCCAAAATCCCAAAATGGAACAGTTCCATCAATAGATGCTTGTGCATAACTATAAGCATTTAGAAGTTGTGGTGATACTAAAGTAATACCTAATATAATACCTAATATTTCTGAACCACCAAATTTCTTAACTGTTGACCAAGTAACTGCAACTGGTAAAAAGTGAAATATAGCCTCACCTATTACCCATAAGAAACTATGTATTTCAGCTAACACTGGATTTAGAGAAACCAAAGTTTGTGTTCCGTCTCCAAATATAGCTAAATCACCAATTATATTTCTAAAACCAAGTATTAATCCTCCAGTTATTATAGCAGGTAGTATTGGTATAAATATCTCAGCAAGACCTCCTACAAGTCTTTGCATAAAATTCATATTTTCTCTAGCAACTTTTTTTACTTCTTCTGTACTAGCTGACTGCATACCAGTTAAATCTAATAGTTCATCATGAACTCTTTTTACTTGAGGACCAAGTACTATTTGAAATTGTCCTGCATTAGTAAAAGTACCTTTCACTATATCTAAATTTTCAAGTCCTTTTTTATCAGCTTTAGATTCATCTTTTAAAACAAGTCTTAATCTAGTTACACAATGAGTTATGCTAACTAAATTTTCTTTTCCACCAATTAAATCAAGAATTAAAGCTGAATCTTTTTTGTTCTCACTCATAATACCCTCCTCTTAGTAAATCGTTTTTCTAGCTATAATTCTACTTTTTTCTAAGTAATTTGTCAATAAATTTTCATTGTATACAAAAAGAAACTATAAATCTATACTTTCTCTGTATTTTCAATATCTACTTTTTTACCTAAAACCTGTATACCAACAAATATAGCAAGTATAGCAACTGGTAATATTATATATACAGGAACACCAAATCCTGCTGGTATATATCCAAATAATATAGCAATAATTCCTGTAAATATAGCATAAGGCATTTGAGTTTTTACGTGTTCTATATGGTCACACCCTGCTCCCATAGATGAAAGTATCGTCGTATCAGATATAGGAGAACAATGGTCACCAAATATTGCTCCAGTTAAAACTGCACTTATATTAACAATTATATAACCTAATTCTGGATTGATTGAATGAGAAAGAGGTATTGCAAGTGGCATGAGTATCCCCATTGTCCCATATGCAGTTCCTGTTGAAAATGATATTATAGAACCTAAAATAAATATTATGCTCGGAAGTAAAAAATATGGTATAGTATCTGACAATAAAGTTATCATATATTTAGCAGTTCCCAAATCTTTTATAACAGAACTTAAAGACCAAGCAAATACAAGTATAACACCTGTAACAACTAATGTTTTCATACCTTCTATCCAAGTATCTATAGCTTCTTGAATTGTGAATATTTTTTGAGAAACTCCCATAAAAATAGCTACAACGGTAGAAAACATAGCAGACTGTAAAAGTGCGCTAGATGCATCTGATGCACTGAATGCTTCTCTTATGGCTTCAAATGAAAACGGTGACACTTCAAATAATCTTATAAGTTCTAAATTTTCACCTGCAATTATTGAGTTATATCCACTATAATAAAAACAAACAAGTGATGATACTATCAAAACTGTAACCGGTATTATTGCATTCCATATATTTAAACTAACTCCTTCTTTTGGCTCTAACTCAGAATTTTTAATATTTATATCGTTATTTTTAGAATCATTATTTAAAGCATTAATCTGAGCTTGTCTCATAGGTCCAAAATCTTTCATAAGTAAAATACTTATAACCACAAATGTAAGTATTAAAATATTATAAAATCTATATGGTATAGTACTTAAAAATACTCCAAAAGCATCTTCTTTTAAATCTATCATGCTAAAGCCATCATGAATAAGACCAACCTCAAGTCCTACCCAAGTTGAAATTATAGCAAGCCCTGCTATTGGCGCAGCAGTTGCATCAATTATAAAAGCAAGTCTTTCTCTAGATATTTTCATTTTATCAATAACTGGTCTCATTATAGGACCCACTATAAGTGCATTAGCATAATCATCAAAAAATACTAATAAACCTAAAAACCATGTAGTAAACTGAGTACTTTTAGCATTCCTTGATTTTTTTGATAAAGCTTGTGCAACTGCTTTAGCTCCACCCATTTTTGAAATAAGATGAATAACTCCACCTATTACTAAAACTTGAAGTATTATACCTGCATTCCAAGGATCAGCTAAAGAGTTTAATCCTCTATTTACAACATCCAAAAAAGAATTTACTATCTTTGAAAATATATTAGACGATGTATCAAGAAGTAAACTTCCAGAAAATATACCTAGAAAAAGCGATACAACTACATTTTTAGTTAAAAATGCAAATAAAATAGAAATAAATGGTGGTATCAAAGTAAGAATACCAAACTTATCAGCATTAAGTTCAGATATATCCCCCTGTGCAAATATATCAGTAGTGTTAGTTATTAAACATAAACACATAACTAAAAAAATTTTTAAAATCATTAAATACCTCCTAATAAAATTAAAAAAGCCTGAGTTTACACTCAGGCCTTAATATACATCATAATATATTAAAAAATCATTCCTGTAGCTCAACACAAATTAATGTGACAGTTATGTATATATTCTATACATCCCCAGACTTATAACCTTAAAGCATCAGTTATAATCTTCGGCGATAATTCCTTTCATAATAAATCATCGTGCTTACCTCATTATTATTACTCTTAAGTATCGCGACCTCTACATAATTATTCATTTTTTAATAAGTATATATCATTGTTAAATATTTTTCAATATATTTTTTATTTTTTATTAAGATGTAAATCCATATGTGGGTAAGGAACAGTTATTCCTTCTTTGTCGAAAGCTATTTTAACTTTTTCTAATAAGTCATGATACAAATCCCAATAATCATCATTTTTACACCATACTCTAACAGCAAAATCTATAGATATCGCAGTATGAGAATTAATACCTATAAATGGTTCTGGTTCTTTAAAAGCAAGTTCATGATTGCCTATTATGTCATTAATTATTTTTTTTACCTTTAGTATATCATTTTCATAACCTACTTTAAATATTATATCTACCCTTCTACTTTCTTTTGCAGAATAGTTTATAAGACTCCCATTAGATAACACTCCATTTGGTATAAGTATTTGTTTATTATCTATTGTACTAAGTTGAGTATAAAAAAGTCCTATTTGTTCAACAGTACCAGTATATCCAGTAGTTTCTATAAAGTCTCCTACTTTAAAAGGTCTTATAAAAAGTATAATAAATCCTCCTGCAAAATTCGATAAACTTCCTTGAAGTGCTAAACCTATTGCAACCCCAGCAGATGCAACTATTGCTGCTATCCCTGATAAATCAACCCCCCAATAAGCAACTATTGGCATAACTAGCGCTACCTTAAGCCCAACACTAACTAAAGAGTTCAAAAACTTTATAAGTGTGATATCTACTTCTTTCTTTTCTAGAATTTTCACTAATTGATTTACTAATTTTGATATTAGCTTAAATCCAATAGATAAAATTATAAGACCAACAACAAGTTTAAACCCTGCCGTAGCACTCCAATCTAATAATTTTTCAAAAATACTATTATAATCAAGTTTAGTAATATCTAAATTTTTCATATTTTCAGTAAATTCATTTACTTCTTTTATTACTTCTTCTTGTGTCTGCAAACAATCGCCTCCTCAAATGATATATTATATATTATAACATATGAGAATTTATATACCTATAAATATTTATTTTAAATAAATATCGTAATCATCATAATTATTATCTATATTTTCATCAGATATAGTTATATTTTCTTTATCTTCTTCTATAGAATCTATGTAATTAACCATTTCCTTTGGATTTGATTTTGAAGTTAGTCTTCTTGAATTAAATTCATCTATTTGTCTTTTCATTTCTTCTTGCTCATATTTTTCTAATTGCATTTCATATTTTTTTATATTTTTTCTTCTTTTTATCATTTTATAAGACAAATATCCTAAAAATACCCCTCCAGAAAATACAATAAACTTACCATTTTTCATTTCTTTTTTAACTTTATTTTTTAAAAAATATTTTATCATAGCACGTCTCCTTAAGTAGTTAATATATTATTAATAGTATCTGTAATATTCAAATAAAAATAAGTTTATTTTTATAAAA
>JAGHEK010000083.1 GCA_017889265.1 Romboutsia sp.
AGATTTATTAATAATTTTAGGAGGACTGAAAACAAATGGGTAAAAAGAAAATAAAGTCAGCATTAGTTTTGGGTTTAGTAGCCTCTAGTATGGCATCTGTAGATGCTTATGCTCAAAGAGATGGAGTATCAAGTAGTAATTTGAATATAAGAAGTGGACCTACGGTTAATTCAAAAAAAATAACTACAATAAAAAAGGACACATTATGTGAAATATTAGAAGAAAAAAATAAGTGGTATAAAGTAAGATTAGATAATGGTACTATTGGATGGTGTAGTGCTAAATATATGCAAGAAGTAGTTAATAAAAATGAAGGTTTTGAAGGTAAAGTAACAGCTTCCGTATTAAACCTTAGAAGTGGGCCTTCTACAAATTATAGAGTTGTTAAGAAATTAAATAAAAATACTAATATAAACGTAATAGAGACATTACCTAATGGTTGGTTAAAGATAAAATTAAGCAATGGAAGTACAGGATATGTTAGTGCGAAGTATATATCTAAATTGAATTCTCAACCAAGTTCACAAAATTATCAAGGTAAAGTAACAGCTTCTAGACTTAACGTGAGAAAGGGAGCTTCTACTAATAATAGTATTATAACGACAATAGATAGAGGAGAAAAAATAGAAGTATTAGAAACGCTATCTAATGGTTGGTTGAAAGTAAAATTAAAAGACAATACTATTGGTTATGTAAGTGGAAAATATATACAGAAAGAAACTACTAGTAGTGTAAAACCTCCAAGTACAGAAGAAAATCAAGGCCAAAATACAGTAGTTACACCAGTACAACCACCTACAGTAGAGGAAGATAAAGATGATATTACAGAAGAAAAACCACAAACACCTCAAACACCACCTCAAGATAATGAACAAGATGATATTGAGTCACCAGGAATAGATGATAACCAAGGAGATATTCCTCAAACTCCACAACCTCCAATAGACCAAGGAACTCAATTACCAGGAGTAGATGAAGGAATTGATGATAATGAAGAGCAATCGCCAGAAGACTCTCCAGTTGTAGATGAAGATAAAAATCAAAATACCGAAACTTCACCTGAACCTGGAGATAACAAACCAGTAACACCACCAGAGTCGCCATCAACAGATGAGGGAGAAATAGTACAACCGCCGGAACAAGATAATGATTCACCAGAAAAATTACCTGAAGATGGTCAACCTGATACGTCTACACCTCCAAGTAGTTCTTCTCAAATAGTATATCCAGATGTAGTTCCTAACTTATTATCTCTAGATGGAACAAATCAAAGTGGAGTTGGAGATAGTGCATATGAAGTCCTAAAAAATCTTGGATGGAATGTTGTAAATGATACTACTGTAAACACTAACTACGGTAGATTACAATTAGAAAATAAAAATGGTCAAGATGGTATAGATGCAGTTGTTACTTTAAAATGTGACGTTACTGAAAATGATAAAGATTCACTATTTTTATTAAGTTTGATGCTTAATGATCAATCTACAATAACTTATGAACAATTAGTTGAGTATATAGCAAATGGTACTGGTACTATTACTGATGGTACAAGAAAAATAAGAATACAATATGATGGTAAATTAGATTACACTATTACTGTAACATTCTATAATTATTAAAATAAAAAAGGTATAAATTCGACTGAATTTATACCTTTTTTGTTTTAGAATGCCCAGTTTCCATCTTTAAATATTTGAATTTTTTGATTATCGAAAGTTGTTCCTACTATGTCCATATCATTAGAACCAATCATAAAATCAACGTGAGTTAAACTATCATTAACACCGTATTTATCTAATTCTTCATTTTTTAAATCAGTACCACCTTTTATACAACCTTTATATGCAGAACCGATAGCAAAATGGCAAGATGCATTTTCATCAAATAAAGTATTGAAAAATACTATATTAGTATCTGAAATTGGAGATTTAAAAGGAACTAATGCTACTTCTCCTAAATAATGAGAACCTTCATCAGTATTTATAAGTTCTGATAAAGTTTCAAATCCTTTTTCTGCTTTAAAATCTATTATTTTTCCGTCTTTGAAAGTAAGTTCAAAATTATCTATTACATTTCCACTATAAACTAGAGGTTTTGTGCTATGAACAACACCGTTAACTTTGAATTTATGTGGCATAGAGAAAACTTCTTCAGTAGGCATATTTGCATTAAAACTTACACCTTTAGGGTCAAATGATGCACCACTTTGCCAAATATGACCTTCAGGTAAATCCATAGTTAAGTCAGTCTTAGACGATTTAAAATGTAATGTTTTAAAATTATTATCATTTAAAAAGTCCATTTTAGACTTTAAATTTTTATTATGTTCTTCCCAAGCTTTTATAGGGTCTCCATTATCTACTCTTGTGCATTTGAATATAGCGTCCCAAAGTTTATCCATAGCTTCTTTAGTTGAAACATCAGGGAATACTTTTTTAGCCCAAGATTCAGTAGGAATAGATATTATACTCCATTTACATTTATCAGATAGAGTATAAGAACGCCAAGGTTTTAAAGCTTTAGCAGATGCTTTTTGGAAATTTGATATTCTTTTTGGGTCAACATCTTTTAATAAATCTGGGTTTTGAGCATATATAGTTAAAAATGCTCCTCCTTCTTTTGCGATATCTTCGTATTTTTCAGCAGTCCATTTAGGAAATTCATTGAAAGTTTCATCTGGAGCATTCAGATATTCTATCAATGTACATTCTTCATCTGACCATTCAACATGAACTTTTTTAGCTCCAGCTAAATAAGCTTCTTTAACTACTTTTCTAGTAAATTCTGCACACTCGATAGGACTTCTAAGTACCAACGTTTCATTTGGTTGTATATTAACTCCCACCTTTACTGCTAGTTTTGCGTATTTATTTAACATAAAAACTACCTCCTTTTAATATATTTTTATTTTAATATATTTTTGGAATAAAAATACTAAAAATAATAAAAAATATATTAAAGGTTAGATTTATTTTTATGAGCAGGTTTAAAATTTATTTAATAAGTATACAAAAATAATTGAAAATATATTATTATATAGATGTAAAAGATAGTTAAAAAACTATATTAATATGGAGGAATTTTGATGAAACATTTGTTTACAGAAAAAGTTGTACCAATAGAAAAAGATAATCCTGCTATAAAAATAGACTATGATAAATGTATAAAATGTGGATTATGTAAAAGGGTTTGCGATAATGAAATAGCTGTAGCTAATAGATTTAGTTTAGAAGAAACAGGAGATTTAGCTATTTGTGTACATTGTGGTCAATGTGCTGTTGCTTGTCCTGTTGAAGCTATAACTCAAGTTGAAGATTATCATAAAGTAAAAGAAGCTATAAAAGACCCAGATAAAATAGTAATATTTAATACTGCTCCAGCAGTAAGAGTTGCACTTGGCGAAGAGTTCGGATATGAAGTTGGTTCATACGTTGAAGATAAACTTGTTGATTCTCTTAGAAAATTAGGAGGAGATTATGTTTTTGATATAACTTTCGGTGCAGATATGACTATAATGGAAGAAGCTAATGAATTAGTAGATAGATTAGTAAATGGAAATGGAGCTATACCTCAGTTTACAAGTTGTTGTCCTTCTTGGGTAAAATATGTAGAAACATTCTATCCAGAGTATATACCTAATTTATCTACAACAAAAAGTCCAATATCTATACAAGGTGCTGCTATTAAGACTTATTTTGCTAATGAAAATAATATAGATGTATCTAATATAGTAAATGTAACTATAACTCCTTGTACGGCTAAAAAATATGAAATATCTAGACCTGAGATGAATTCATCAAGTAAATTCAATAATATCGAAGGTTTAAGAGATAACGATTATATATTAACTACAAAAGAGTTAGCAAAATGGATAAAAGAAGAAAATATAGACTTCGATGCTTTAGAAGGAAGTAAATTTGATGATATAATGAGTTTTGGAAGTGGTGCAGGACTTATATTCGGTAATACTGGTGGGGTTATGGAAGCTGCTATAAGAACTGCTTATAATATATTAACTGGTGAAAATCCAACTGGAGATTTACTAGAGTTTACTCCTGTTAGAGGTCTTGAAGGTGTAAAAGAAGCTACTTTAGATATAAATGGAAAAACTATAAAAGTTGCAGCAGTTCAAACTACTAAAAATGCAGAAACTTTAATAGAAAAATTAAAATCTGGGGAAGTAAGCTATGATTTTATAGAGGTTATGACTTGTAAAGGTGGTTGTATAGGTGGTGCGGGACAACCAAAACAACCTAAAAAGAGAGTAACTGATGATATGAGATTAAAACGTATAGAAGGACTATACAGTAAAGATGCTAATTTAGAGATGAAGTGTAGTCACGAAAACCCAGATGTTATAAGAGCTTATGAGAAATTCTTTGATAAGCCATTATCTCATAAATCACACGAACTTTTACACACAAGCTTTGAATCTAAATACCATATGTTAGGTAAAGGTGAAAAGAAATAATATATTTTTTAAGATTACTTTTAATTTTTAAGAGTAATCTTTTTTTATATTTTTTTAATTTCGTATCATACGTTACAGTTAGATTTTAAAAAGTTTAGGTATAATACATTAAAACTAAGTTTTAGGAAGGTGGATTATGAGTTTATTTTTAGGAAAGATACATTATTGGTTATTCAATAAAATACTTTGGTTTGAAAATTTAGAAGATGAAATAATAGATTTTTTTAATAAAGAAAATATTAAGATAGATTATAATAAGATAGTTTCTAAATACGGTAAAAAATTAGAAAACAAAAATTTAGAAGAAATAATAGATACTGAAAATATACACGGTTGGCTACAAGATAGAATAAATTCTTCGGAAGGTAGAATGGCTAGTTTAACTAGTGAAATTTTAAAAAAAGATGAAAAAAATATTGAAAAATTAAAAGAGATATATAAAAATCAAGCGATAAAGGCAGTAAATGAATTAGATACTGAAAAAATAAATAATGCTAAGGAAATTTATCAAGCTATGAATGATTATGTACTAGACGGTATGCCTTGCGATAGAGTGAATGATGTATTTACTATTGAAGAAGATTTAGTTCAGTGGAGAAAAACTAAGTGTGTCCATAAAGATATTTGGGAAGAAGAAGGATTAGATGTTGATATTTTCTATGATTTAAGAGATGAATGGATAAAAACTTTTGTAAGTAAAATCGATGATAATTATGAATATACTAAAAATGAAGATGTTTTTTCTATAAAATTAGTTAGGAGATAATTTTTTATGAATGCTATACAAATTATGAATAATGAACACAAGTATATAACTCGTATGCTAAAAGTAGCTAGAATAATGAGTAAAAATATATTAAATGGGAAAGAAATAGATTATGATGATTTTGATTTAGTTATTGAGTTTATAAAAAATTATGCAGATAATCATCATCATAAAAAAGAAGAAGATTTACTTTTTAATAGAATGATAGAAAATCTGGGAGAAGTAGCAGAAAAAGTTGTAAAACATGGAATGATAGTTGAACATGATTTCGGAAGACTTTATGTAAGTGATTTGAAAATTGCTTTAGAAAAAGTCAAAAATGGAGACGATGAAGCTAAATTAGATGTTATAGCTAGTTTGATATCGTATACTCATTTATTAGAAAGACATATAACTAAAGAAGACAATGTTATATATACTTTTGCACAAAGAGAATTGACTAAAGAAGTAATGGATTTAGTTGATAAAGAATGTGTAGAATTTGAAGAAAAAAATTCAACAATAAGAGATAAATATATAAAGATATTAGAACAGTTAGAACTTAAATATTTATAGGAGGTTTTTATGATAACTAAGGATATGACAATAGGCGAAGTTTTAAAGAAAAAAGAAGGTGTTGCAGAAGTTTTAATGGAGTTTGGAATGGGTTGTTTGGGATGCCCTTCTGCATCTATGGAAACTATTGAACAAGCTTGTTTTATACATGGATTAAATTTAGACGAAGTTATTGAAAAAATAAATAGTTTATAGGCTATCAAGGTTGTCTTGATAGCTTTTTTGTTTATAAAATTTATAATTTGGAGATACTCTAATATAAAATTAACGTGAGAGGTATCTTTATGGATTATAATAAATTTGATGATTTGGCTAAAAAATCACTTGAGTTTGCTTTGGAGGAAGTTAATTTTTTAGGTGAAACTATTGTTAGTACTGAACACATATTACTTGGGATTTTAAGAGAAAAAAGAGGGGTAGCGAACAAAGTCTTAAGTTATCTAGGGCTTGATTATTATTATGTAAAAAGTAATATGAAAAAAAATAAAGAAGTATCTAAAAATATTATTTTTGGGCCGAAAGCAGAGGAAATAATAGAATTGTCATACGTTTTTTCAAAAAGATTAGAAAGTGAAAAAATAAAAACGGAACACATTTTACTTGCCATAATTCAACAAGGGGATAAAAATATTATAAAAATAATAAATGATATAAAAATTGATGAAAGAGACATAATTAAACTCACTATGGAAGAAATAGGTATGAGTGATATGCAAAATGAAGAAGCTCTTAAGTATGACAAATCAAAAGAAGATGAATCAAATAAAAAAAGTTCCAAAATTTTAGATAAATACGGAAGAAATTTAACTAAAGAAGCATTAGAAAATAAAGTTGATGATGTTATAGGTAGAGAAAAAGAAATTGAAAGACTTATTCAAATATTAAATAGAAAAACAAAAAATAATCCGATATTAATTGGAGACCCGGGGGTTGGTAAAACTGCTATAATTGAAGGATTAGCTAAATTGATTTCAAAAGACCAAGTATATTTAAAAGATAAGATAATATACACTTTAGAAATATCATCATTAATAGCAGGAACAAAATATAGAGGGGAATTTGAAGATAGACTAAAAAAAGTTATAGATGAAGTTTATAAAATGAAAAACGTAATACTTTTCATAGACGAAGTCCATATGATAGTAGGTGCAGGTTCTACTGGTGAAAGTATTTTAGATGCCTCTAATATTTTAAAACCTATGTTAGCAAGAGGGGAAGTTCAGATTATAGGGGCTACTACTTTTGATGAATATAGAAAATATATAGAAAAAGATAAAGCATTAGAAAGAAGATTTCAACCTATAATGGTCAATGAACCGACTAAAGAAGATTGTATAAAGATTTTAGAAGGGATAAAAAATAAATATGAAATTCATCATAATGTAAAAATAACTGATGAAGCTATAATTGAAGCAGTAAATTTATCCGATAGATATATAAATGATAGATTTTTGCCAGATAAGGCGATAGATTTAATAGATGAAGCTTGTTCAAAAGTTAAAGTTAAAAAGACTTATTATAAGAGTTCTAATGTAAATTGTATAAAGTATCAAAATGGATTTTATAGTAATAAATTTTCTATGAAAAAAGACATTATAAAAAACTTTATAGATAAAAATGATATTTGTGATGTTATAGAAATTTGGACTGGCATTCCTGTAAAAAAAATAAAAGATGAAGAAAATGAAAAGCTAATAAATTTAGAAAAAATATTACATAAAAGAGTAGTAGGACAAGATGATGCGATAAATTCAATATCAAAGGCTATAAAAAGAGCAAGAGTTGGACTTAAAGACCCTAAGCGACCGATAAGCTCATTTTTATTTTTAGGACCTACTGGAGTTGGGAAAACAGAATTATCGAAGGCCTTAGCAGAGTTTCAATTCGATGATGAAAATAAACTTATTAGATTTGATATGTCAGAATATATGGAAAAACATTCGGTATCTAAACTTATAGGTTCGCCTCCAGGATATGTAGGATTTGATGAGGCAGGTCAACTTACAGAAATAGTTAGAAAAAATCCGTATTCTGTAATATTATTTGATGAAATAGAAAAAGCTCATATAGATATTTTTAATATATTTTTACAGATATTAGATGATGGAAGGCTTACAGATTCTAAAGGAAGAACTGTTGATTTTAGAAATACTATAATAATAATGACCTCTAATATAGGAGCTAATAAAGTACAAAAAGAAAGAGTACTCGGTTTTGGGAATAACAATAAAAAAACTGATTATGATATTATGAAAGACAATATGATGAATGAGCTTAAGAAAAACTTCAAGATAGAGTTCATAAATAGAATAGATGATATTATAGTTTTCCATAAGTTAGATAAATGTCATATAAAAGAAATAGTAAAGATTATAGCAAGTGATTTGATAAAACGTCTTAAATTATTAGGTATAGATATGGAACTTAGTGAAGAAGTTTTAGATTTTATATC
>JAGHEK010000084.1 GCA_017889265.1 Romboutsia sp.
CCAACTATTAATCCTTTTGAATTTGCTTCTTTTACTTTATTTCTTAGCCATTCAACAGTTTTTTCTATTTTTATCTCTATATTATTCATATTATATCCTTTCTAAAAAATTATTTTTTATTATTATATCACAGTACTAAAAATTTATATATATTTTACAAATTTAGCAATAAAAAAGTACCTAGGGAAAACCCCTAGATACAATTTTATTCTTCTATTATATTGATTTTAAATTCGTCGTACTTACATTCAGCCCAAATTAAGTCTATTAACTCATCTTTAGTTAATTCTATAATTACAGTAGAACCACTAGATATGTTTTCTTCTTGTAATTTAGCTAAATCATTTCCATTTAACGAAACATTTTTAAGAGTTTTGTTAGCTCCTAATTTTATTTCTATTTTTACGTTTTCATCATCATTCATAGTTTCTATATTAAACTTCTCTACTTTTTCATTTCCTACATAAACATCTACTGTAGTATCAGTTGCGTTAGTAGTAGATGATGTTGTAGTTATAGTTCCGTAAGTCGTAGTTTTTATACTTGAACCACTCGTTGTTGATGAACTAGTGTTATTTGATATAGTTGTAGCAATTTTTATTCCTTCTATTTCACTAGAATCTTTATAATCTATAGCTTCTACATTTAGGATTTGACCATTTGAATTAAGACCTAATTTAGCATAATCTTCTTGTCTTAATGTAACAGTTATTATATCTCCTTTAGTTATAGCTTGAGACGCTTTATCTAGTTTTATAACATTTCCATTTAACTTAATTGCAGAAATGTTTTTATCTATTCCTAAGTTTACTACTATTTGAACTTCTTTAGTTAAATCTAAATCAAATTTACCATTATTAAGACCATTAACTTTTACTGAAGTATTATAACTATATCTATCTTTAGTTGTATCGTTTGATACTCCTATTGAACCAGCTATAGCTACGTCTCCATATAAAGTACCTTCTGATGTAGTTGAAGTCGTAGTAGTTATAGATATTTCTTTATCACCTTTTACCCACTTACCATCTTGAGTTCCTTTGTATATTCCACTTACAACGTTTTTAATTTGATTTTCTCCATCATATAAATCTGCAGATGCTCTTCCTTGTAATCTTAATAAAGAGTTTTCATTAGCTGATTTTATAGTGAATAGACGATATATATCATTTATAGTTATATCTCCATCTACTGTTAAATAATCTTCTGTATCTGTAAAGTCAACGTTTAGTACAGTGTTTTTATCATTTATAGTTATTACAGACTTAACTTGTTTTCCTAATAATAATACTTCACCTATTTTGAATGTAGAATCATTATTAAACTCTAAGTTTGCACTAATCCCTTCAAAACCTCTTAATATAATAGTTCCTTTATTTGCAACTATTTTACCATCCCCAGAGATATTTTGTTTAATTGATTCATCATCTGTTTCATTGCTTGTAAATATAGCATCATCTGATAATTTAATTTGTCCATCTACTTTAAGGTTCCCTTTAGTAACATCTAATTTACCAGTTACTACTAAATTACCTTTTACTTCTAAAGTCTTACCTTTTGGTACTGTTAACTCACTAACTTTAACAGTTTCATCAGTTGATATAACTACAGTATCTTGAGTAGTTAAAGCACTTACTATTTCAGTAGTTTTATCTACTAATGTAGCTTCAGTTGTAGTTTCTACAGTAGTACCAGTAGTTACATTTGTAGTTTCTTCCTTAGTGTATCCGTCTTGTATAACTTTTATTTCAAATGCATCGTATCTACATTCTGCCCAGATTAAATCCATTACTTCATCTTTAGTTAATTCTACAACTACTCCTTGACCTGTAGTTAAGTTAGTTGGTAATTCAGATAAAGAGCTTCCATGTAATACTATTTCTTTTATAGTATTATCTTTTCCTGTATTAACTACTATTTTTACAGTAGAATTTGTAGTCATATCTTCTATCTTTAACTTATCAACTTTTTCACCATCAACTAATACATCTATTGTTGTATCAGTAGTAACAGTAGTTGCTGTTGTAGTTATAGTTCCATAAGTTGTAGTCTTAGATGCAGTAGAAGATGAAGTTGTAGCCGAAGAAGTTGTTGAATTACTTCCTATTATCTTCTTAGCTATATCTATACCTTCTGATTTTTTACTAGCTTCTTTGTCAATAGCTTCTATATTTAGAGTTTGACCATCAGAATGTAATCCTAACTTTTCAAAATCGTCTTGTCTTAAAGATACAGTTACTATATCGCCTTGTTCTATTTTCTTAGAAACTCTATCACCATCTAATCTAATGATATTTCCATTTAATTTAATTCCTACTAATTCTCTGTTTATTCCTAAATTCACTTCAAATTGAACTTCTTTAGTTAAATCTAAATCAAATTTATCACTACCATTAACTTTTACTGAAGTTTCATGATTATATCTTTGTTTGCTTGTATCATTAGATACTCCAATTGCAGCTATATCTATATCCCCTATCATAGTTGTACCTGTAGTTGATACAGATGACATAGTTGTAGTTATATTTATATCTTTTTTAGTCTTAGTCCAGCTTCCATCAGCTCTACCTGTATAACTTCCTCCATATACACTTACTAAACCATCTACCGACTTATCTAAAGAATATAAGTCTGCATAAGAATTTCTAGGTACGTTTAATCTAGCATTTTCTGTTGCTTTTATTATGAAGTTACGATAAGTATCATTTAAACTTATGTCTCCGTCAACTGTTAAATAATCTTTATTTTCTTCTATCTTATTTGAATCTTCATCATATCTAAAATCACAAGTTATTGTAGTCTTATCATCATTTATAGTTAAAACAGGTCCTTCTTTTAAATCACTATTTAATAACCAAGCATCTCCTATTTTTATCTTAGAAGTTCTATTAGCTACTAATTGTAATTCAACTCCATCAAAGCTATCTAATTCTAAAGTTCCTCCGCTAGTAAGTAGTTGTCCATTACCTTTTAAGTTAGCTATTTCTTTACTTCTAGCTAATTTACCATTATCAGCTGATAAAACAGCTCCTTCAGATAATTCTACTTTACCTTCTACTTGTAAATCCCCTTCTACTCTTAATCTATTATTTACTAATAGTTTTCCTTGAACTTCCAGAGTTTTACCTTTTGGTATTGTTAATTCTTCTAAACTTAAATCACCATCAATACTTACTATATCTTTAGTTTCAAACTCTTTAGTAATACGTTCAGATAAAGTTGCAGGTGTTGTACTTGATGAAGTAGTAGTATTAGGTGTTGTTGTTCCTGGAGTTGTTACACTTGGTCCAGTAGTTACTGTTGAGTCTGTTGTGTCAACTGTAGGTGATGTTGTAGTTGAACCTGTTGTTGTTCCACTTGTTGTATTTCCACCATTTAACTTAGTCCAAGTTCCATCAGATTTACCTACATAACTTCCAGCATCTGCAGTTATGCTACTTCCTGTAGTATTTTTATCATATATATTAACAGAAGCACCATTTGACACTTTTAATTTAGCATCTTGTGTAGCTTTTAAATATGCTAAATTATGGTTACCATTTACAGTTATATCTCCTATAACTTCTGCATAATCTTCTTCACCGAAGTTATAAGTTAATTTAGTAGTATCACTGTTTATAGATACTACAGCTGTTCCTGAACCTGGTCTTCTATTTACTATCCAAGAATTATCTATTCTAAGTTTAGATTCTTTAGAAACTTCTATATCTATATCTAATCCTTGAGTATCTCTTAATGATACCGTAGCATTATCACCTACTACTATCTTACCAGTACCATCTATTTGTTTTAAATTATCTTTTATAGTCTTGTACTTAGCCATTGTAGTATTATCTATTGTTGTTAATGATGAACCTTCATCCATTGTTAAAGTTCCATTTAATATTAAATTACCTTTAGATACATCCAGATCATTATTTAAATTAACATTACCTTCTATTATTAAAGTTTTTCCTTCTACTGGAATATATAGCTCTGAATCTATATTACAGTCTCCTTTTATTTTAACAACATCATTTGTGTATAAATTAGCTAAAACTAAACTAGTTACATCTTGTCCTTCTTTTCCAACTATTTCAACAGTCGACTTAGTAGTATCAACAGTTGAATCTGTTGTATCTATACTTGGTTTAGTTGTAGTATCAGGTGTTGTTGTTCCTGGAGTTGTAACACTTGGTCCTGTTGTTACTGTTGAGTCTGTTGTATCAACTGTAGGAGATGTAGTAGTTGAACCTGTTGTTGTTCCCGGTGTAGTCGTTGTTGTACTAGTATCTTGAACAACTTTTATTTCAAATGCATCATACTTACATTCTGCCCGGATTAAGTCTATTAACTCATCTTTTGTTAATTCTATACTAACTCCTTGACCTTTGCTTAAATTACTTGGTAACTCAGCTAAAACACTTCCGTGTAATACTATTTGTCTTAATGTATTTTCTTTACCAGGTAATACGTCTATTCTTATAGTAGGATTAGTAGACATATTTTCTATCTTTAACGTATCAACAGTAGTATTATCTACGTAAACATCTATACTAGTAGAAGTAGTTGTACTCATTGTTGACATTGTTGTAACAGTTCCATAAGTAGTAGTTTTATCAGAAGATATTGTTTCACTTAATATTTCTTTTGATATAGCTATTCCTTCTGAATCTTTACTAGCTTTTCTATCTATAGCTTCAAAGTTCAACTCTTGACCATGAGATGTTATACCTAATCTTGTTAAGTCATTTTGTCTTAAAGTTACAGTTACTATATCACCTTGGTTTATTTCTTCAGATATACTATCAGCATCTATTTTTATTATAGTTCCATTTACTTTAATTCCTGCTAGTTCTCTATTTATTCCTAAGTTTATTTCAAATTGAACTTCATCAGTTAAATCTAAGTCAAAAGTTTTATCAGTTTTAAGTTTTAAAGTAGTATCGTGGTCATATCTTGACTTAGTTGTATCTTCAGATACTCCTATTGAATGTACTTTTACATCTCCTTCTAATGAAGCATCAGTCGTTACAGTCATAGTAGTAGTTACTGTGATATCTCTTTGTGACTTCGTCCAACTTCCATCATTTTTACCTTTAAATATTCCACCGTATACTGTTTTAGTATGATTTTCTTTATCAGTAGGGTCATATAAACTTACGTATAGAGCTTCATCTTCTATTCTTAATTTAGAATTTCCTTTAGATTTTACTATTAATCCTCCATAACCATCATTAAATGTTGCGTATCCGTCAACAGTTAAATAGTCAAAGTTTTTCTCTTTATCGTCTTTTGAATCATAGTTATAATCAAAAGTTAATACAGTATCATCATCTTCTAGAGTTAATAATGCTTTTTTTCCTTTTGAACTATCAATTAACCAAGCTTCATTTACTTTAAATTTAGAGTTTCTACTAGCTTCTATATCTAAGCTAACACCTATTGTACTTTTTAATGTTAAAGTACCATTATTTATTACTATCTTACCATTTCCTGTTAAGCTAGGATATTTTTCTACTAAATCAAATAATGAAGTTATAGAATCTTTATTAGTTGTTAATTCTCCTGTTTCAGATAGACTGATTTCTCCGTCAACTATTAGGTTACCTTCTGAAACATCTAATTTACCATTTACTATTAACTTACCATCAACTCTTAACGTTTTACCTTCTGGTATTTCTAATGAAGATACCTTAACAGTTTTTCCTGTTGATACAAGCACAGTATCTTGAGTTGTTGTTAATAGTTCATTTCTGATTTCATCTGTTACATCTTCTATAACTATTTCTGGTTTAGCAGTTGGCTCAGTAGTTACAGTTGAACCTGTTGTAACTGTTGAATCAGTCGTATTTGATGTTTTATTTCCTTCTTGAACAACTTTTATTTCAAATGCATCATATTTACACTCTGCCCAGATTAAATCTATTAACTGATCTTTAGTTAACGTTATACTTACTCCTACTCCTTGACCTAAATCTTTAGGTAAGTTAGCTAAGCTACTTCCGTGTAATATTACATCTTTTAATGTATTTTCTTTACCTACATTTATATCTATTTTTATAGTAGGATTAGTAGTCATATCTTCTATCTTTAAGTGGTCTACTTCTTTATTATCAACTGTAACTTTAACTGTAGTATCAGTTGAAGTTGTAGCCATAGTTGTAACTGTTCCATAAGTTGTTACTTTAGAAACCGAACCACCAGTAGTACTATCAACTAATTCATTAGGAGATAATATTTGATTTGTTATAACTATTCCCTCTGAAGGTTTAGCATCTTTTTCTACTGCTTCTATTTTTAATGTTTGACCATTAGAATTAAGACCTAATCTTTCAAACTCGTGTTGTCTTATAGTTACAGTTACTATATCACCTTGTTCTATCTTCTTAGATACTTTATTTCCTTCTAATCTAATTATATTTCCATTTAATTTAATTCCAGCTAAATCTTTGTTAATACCTAAGTTTACTACAAATTGAACTTCTTTAGTTAAATCTAAATCGAATTCATTCTTTTCTAAATTTTTAACTTCTATTGTAGTTTCTTTATCGTATCTTGATTTAGATGTATCATTTGATACTCCTATTGAGTATATTTCCACTTGTCCATCTAATGTATCACCAGTTGTTAAAGCAGTTTCTACTTTTACTATTCTGTCATCTTTTTTCCAAGTTCCATTAGAGTTACCTTTGTAAGTTCCACCCTTAACGTTAGTAAATTTATTTTCATCTATATCTCTACCGTCAAATACACTTACTTCTACGTTCTTTGGTAATCTTAATCTAGCATTTTCTTGTCCAGATTTTACAGGGAAGTCACGGAAAGTATCATTAAATGTTACATCTCCATATACAGTCATAAAATCTCTTTTATCAGGATCTTTTTGGTAATCGAATAAAACTGTAGTATCATTAGTGTTTATAGTTATTAAAGCATCTTCTACCTCTTTGTTTACAAGCCAAAGATCATATTTCTTTAATTTAGAATCCTTACAAACTTCTATATCTACATCTATCTGCATTAAATCTTTCAGTAAAATTGTACCAGTTCCTACTATAATTTTACCATTTCCTACTACTTTAGTTTCAAAATCATTTATAGTAGAGTATTTACTTACTATAGATGTTTCATCATATAATTTTAAAACAGCTTTTTCTGATAATTTAACATCACCGTTTATTTCTAATTTACCTTCAGTTGCATCTATATTACCTTCTATAACAGCACCAGAATTTATCTCTAATTTACCAGTACCTACACTTATATCTCCAGTAATAACAGCATTTGTTGTACTTTCTATTTTTAAAGTTTTTCCTTCTGGTATTGTTAAGTCTTCTATTTTAATTTCTTCACCTTTAAGTTCTACAACTTCTGCTTCTTGATTATTTTCAAAAGCTTCATTTATACTATCTTGGCTTATAGTTTCACCTGTGGTAATATTAACTACTACCGTAGCAGGAGAAGTATCTACTGTACCATCTGTTGTAGTTCCACCAGTTGTCGTACTTCCTGTTGAATTATCTACTGTACCGTCTGTTGTAGTTCCACCAGTTGTTGTACTTCCTGTTGAATTATCTACCGTACCATCTGTTGTAGTTCCATTACCTGGTGTATTATTGTTATCAATAACTATATCGTTACTAGTATTAGAATCTAATAACGTTGACTCAGCTACTAACTTAGATGCTTCTCCTCTTGTAGCATTATTTTTAGGTCTAAACGTGTTATCTTCATAACCATTTATAACTCCATTGTCAGCTAATCCATCTATATATTCTTTAGCCCAAGTAGCTATTTTACTATCATCTATGAATTTAGTATTTAAGTCACCTTTTAAATTTAATATAGTTCCTAGTATCTTAGCGCTTTCTTCTCTAGTTATTTTTTCATTTGGCTTAAATGTTCCATCTGGATATCCATCTATATAGCCTTTTTTAACAGCTATTAAAACTTCATCATAGAACCAATCACCACTATTAACATCACTGAAATTTTCAGTTCCTTTTTCAGTAAATCCAAAAGCTTTATTTACTATTTTTATAAATTCTGCTCTTGTTATGTCATTATTAGGTTTAAATGTTCCATCTGGATAACCTTCAAGTATTCCTTTTTCTATAAACTTGTCTATATATTTTTCTGCAAAATATCCTTTTTCTACATCAATAGGAGTTTTTTCATTTGCAAACACTTGTAGATTACCTGCTGAGCTTAAAGTTACTGTAACAGTAAGTCCAGTAGCAATCATTCTTTTTCTAAACTGCTTCATAATATCCTCCATATATTTTTTATTTATTAAACAAAATACGTCATATTTATAAATTTTATAATACATTTTAAAATTTATTTTATATGTTAAATATATAATACAACATGCATAAAAAAAGCCATATAAAATATGGCTTTTAATAGATTATATAAATTGTTCAATTATAGCATCTACTATATATTTACTAGCAAATCCATCTCCATAAGGATTAGAAGCTTTGCTCATCTTTTTATACTCATTCTCATCAACTAAAAGTTCTTTAGTTAATTCATATATTCTTTCTTCATCAGTACCTGCTAATTTTAAAGTTCCTGCCTTTACTCCTTCCGGTCTTTCTGTTGTGTCTCTAAGAACTAGAACTGGTTTACCAAGTGAAGGGGATTCTTCCTGAATACCTCCACTATCAGTCATAATTATATACGATTTATTCAAGAAATTATGAAAATCTAATACTTCTAAAGGCTCTATTAAATGAACTTTTTTGTTATCTCCTAAAACTTCATCTGCGATATTTCTAACTAATGGATTTAAATGTATAGGATATACAACTTGTACATCATCAAATTCTTCAGTAATTCTTTTTATAGCTTTAAACATATTTTTCATAGGATTTCCTAAATTTTCTCTCCTATGAGCTGTTAGAAGTACCATTCTATCACTTCCTATTTTATCAAAAATAGGATGATAGTAATCTTTTTTTATAGTAGTTTTAAGAGCGTCTATCGCAGTATTTCCTGTAACATAAATATTACTTGGATTTTTGCCTTCATTTATAAGATTATTTTTTGAAACTACAGTAGGTGCAAAATGCATATCTGCAATAATACCAGTAACTTGTCTATTAACCTCTTCTGGAAAAGGAGAGTACTTGTCATATGTTCTAAGACCAGCTTCAACGTGTCCAACAGCTACTTGGTTGTAAAAACTAGCTAAACTAGCCGATAAAGTTGTAGTGGTATCTCCATGCACTAAAACAATGCTTGGTTTTTCTTTTTTTATAACTTCATCTAAACTTTGTAAAGCTTTAGTAGTTATATCAGTTAAAGTTTGTCCTTGTTTCATAATGTTTAAGTCATAATCTGGTTTTATTTCAAAAGTATCTAATACTTGGTCTAACATTTGTCTATGTTGAGCTGTTACACAAACCAAACTCTCTATCTCATCTCTTTTTTCTAGCTCCTTAACTAAAGGAGCCATCTTTATAGCTTCTGGTCTAGTTCCGAAAACAGTTAAAACTTTTATTTTTTTTTGCATTTTTTTCTCCTAATTTTTTTCTATTCTTTTTATTACAACAACAGCCTCTGCTCTAGTTAAATTATTTTTAGGTCTTAATGTATTGTCTTCATAACCACTTATATAACCACTTTCTATTATACCTTCAAAAGAAGGTTTGGCCCAATCAGATACTTTATATCCATCATTATAAAAATTTAATTTATCAAGATTAGTATCTTGGATTGATTTTATTCTAGAAATTATAGTAGCAACTTCTTCTCTAGTTATTTTGCCATTTGGTTTAAATAAATTTCCTTCATAACCACTTATATAGCCATTAGCTAAAGCTGTGCTAACTTCATTGTAATACCAGTCACTTGGTTTTACATCTTTAAAACTAACTTCTGCCACTTCATTAAATCCAAAATATCTATTTATCATAGTTATAAATTCTGCTCTACTTACATAATCCTCTGGTCTAAATATATTAGTTTTAACTACTAAATTTTCATTCATAGCTTCTTTTATAGTATTTTCTGCCCAGTGATTAGAAATATCTGAGTAATTTTTATACGCTTCACTTGCAACAGTTTTTAGAGTGTTATTAGTTAATTTATCTATCTTAGCTTTTGCTAAACTTGCATCTCTATTTTTAAATGCCTCTGAAACTTCTAAAAATCTTACAGCTTCATTATACTTATATTCTAAATCTTTCATTCTTGGAGTTGATTGTTCATATTTAATAGCTTCTAAATACCTTTTTTCTGCAAGTCCTCTGTATCCCATATTATTGTTATTCAAACTATTAACAGATATGGCCTTATTATAGTCAGAAATTAGAGTATATGCATTAACTCCAACATTATCATAAAAAGAATTTATAGCTTGTGCACATTCTACAATTTTTATAATTTTTATATATTTGTTATATATACTTTGCATTTCACTATGTCTTTTTTCTTCTTCTGATAATGAGTTCCAAGCATCTAAAAATAACTGTCTATCACTTTTAGATGTTGAAGTTCCTAAATTTAAAATATTATTAGCTATTTCAGTAGTATATATTGCTTCGTTAGTATTTCTTAAATCTATAATAGGACTGCTTAAATTCCCATATATAGCAAACTGTTGGAATTTATTTTTCACATTCTGTTGTTTATACGTAAGAGGTTTTTCCATAGATAGAGTTATGTTATATTTTTTTGCAATATCCACATAATTATCATTTGTACTATAAATTATAACCTCTGTTCCTACTGGTATTTGGTCAAATAACCATCTTATATCATTATTGTGCATTCTTATACAACCTGCACTAACATTTGAACCTATTGAATTTTCATTGTTATTACCATGAATTGCATAAGTATCTCCATAACTTGCTCCAACATGCAATCCTAACCATCTGTCTCCTAATGGATTTTTAGGGTCACCACCTGCTATTCCTCCTGAGTAGTATGGTCTGTTTTTTATTTTATTTACTATTTTAAATTTACCCTCTGGAGTTTTAGAGCTTATTTTACCTGTTGCTACATCAAATTCTTTAACTAAAATACCATCTTTAAAATATCCCATTTTATTAATTTTAGAATTAACAACTAAATAATATCCTTTTGTTAAATTATTAGCATGTATCTTAATCGGTAATGATACTAAAACCAACATAAAAATCATAATAATTATATTCTTTTTCTTCATACAACCCCCTAAATATATCTATCTCTATTTTTTTATAACTTCTACTTTGTCAGTTTTTATATTTTCTACAAAATCTCTTTGCATATATTTTATATAATCACTCATAATAGCATATATATGACCATTAGTTATTTCATTAGTATTAATAATTAAATTATAAGTATTTTCACTAAGCACTCCATCAGTTTTTAACTCTTCTAAAGTAGAATACTGTTTATTAGTCAAAATAGATAATATTTTAACTATATCATTTTTTTCTATATTATCGCCTAAATTCTTTATAAGAACAACCTGTTC
>JAGHEK010000010.1 GCA_017889265.1 Romboutsia sp.
ACAAGGTCATATTTTAAAAGTTTTTTAAAATGTTCTATCATAAGAGAATCTCTATAAAGGGTACCGTCTATATCAAAAAAAGCTCCTACCTTTCCCATAAAATCACCTCAAATTAAATATTTAACTATATTATATTATAAAATATTACTCTATAATATGTTTAAAATATAAAAAATATTTTAGCAATAAAAAATGCTATGAAGTATAAACGACTTCATAGCATTTTCGTATTTATAATATTGGGGGAATATTATGAGGAATACATTTATATTGTAGCCATTTTATAAAAATATATACATATATTTAAAAAATTTTTTACATTTCTTCCTCATCAAATTCTTCCATATTTATGGGTTGTTGCATATTCATTTTAGGCATAACTTGGTTCATCATTAAAGAAGGATTTAATTGTGAACTAAGTATATTAGACATAGCATTAAATAGTTGTTGCATCATATAAGGGTTTGAAATTATTTGATAAAACATTTGTTGCATCATGTTATACATCATATTAGAGTTTTGTATGCCATTGAAATTATTATAGTTATTATTAAAATTATTCATATCGTTTCCTAAAGGAGAATTACAATTATTAAAATACTGATTTTGATATATATCGAATTCATCATTTTGGTTTAAAAAGTTCATATATTACCTCCAATAATAATCGTTAATAATATATATTACTAGTTAGTTTTAGATATGAATATTTTAAATAACGTATTTAAAAACACATAAAAAGTGGCATAATGTACCGAACATTATGAATATATGAAATATCTCGTGGTATCCTAGATATTTCATTTTTAAGAACTTTGGTTTAGTAGCATATATTAAAGCACCAATAGTATAAAAAATTCCACCCATAATAAGTAAATTTAAACCTTGAGTAGACAAAGAATTTCTAAGTGGATCTATTAAAAATATTGCCATCCAACCCATAGCCACATAAATTAGAGTAGAAAGCCATCTAGGACAATTAAACCATATAAGTTTAAAACATATACCTACTATTGCAATAGTAAATATAATCCAAAACATAGTAACTCCAGTTATTTTGTCTAGAGATATCAAACAAAAAGGAGTATAAGAACCTGCTATAAGTAAAAATATCATAGCGTGGTCGACTCTTCTTAAAAAACTAATTACCTTATCATTAGAAACTACTAAATGGTATACAGTTGATGCAGAATATAAAAGTATCATACTTATACCAAAAATTATTACAGCAGTTAAAGACAGTACACTTGGACTATTTATAGAAGTTTTTATAACTAATGCAAGAAGTCCTATGAATGAAAGTATAGCACCTGCTAAATGGGTAAATCCATTTATCGGTTCTCTAAGATAATTATTCATCATATACCTCCGTAAATATCTTTAAAAATATTTTTTAATATAATTATATTATACTCAAAAAAATATATCAGTATATATTTTTATAGAATAATAGAGATTTATTATATAAAAATTATCACTCTATACTTGACACTGCTAATAAAAGTATTATAATTATGATTATACATTTTAATTGAAAGGGATAAATAATATGAGTAAAAAAGGTAACATATCAATTCATACGGAAAATATCTTTCCGATAATTAAAAAGTGGTTATATTCAGATAAAGATATATTTATAAGAGAATTAATAAGTAATGCTTGTGATGCAGTTAATAAACATAAAAAATTAGTTTCATTAGGTGAAGCTCAAAAAAGCGAAGAAGAGTATAGAGTTAATGTATATATTGATAAAGATAAAAATGCTTTAGTTTTTGAAGACAACGGAATAGGAATGACTGAAGAAGAAGTAGAAAAATATATAAATCAAGTTGCATTTTCGGGTGCAGAAGATTTCTTCAATAAATACAAAGATAAAGTAAATGAACAAAACGATATAATAGGACACTTCGGACTTGGTTTTTATTCTTCTTTTATGGTATCAACTAAAGTTGATATAAACACACTTTCATACAAAGAAAACTCAAAAGCAGTTAAATGGGTTAGTGAAGGTGGATTAGAATTTGAAATATCAGAAAGTGATGAAAGAACAAAAAGAGGAACTACTATAACATTATTCTTAGATGAAGATAGTAAAGAATTCTTAGAAGAATATACAGTAAGAAGTATAATAGATAAATATTGTTCATTCTTACCTGTTGATATTTACTTAAATCCAAAAGATACTAACGAAGTTGAAGTAGTTGATGAAGTTTCAAATGATGAAGAAAAAGAAGAGGATAAACCTATAAATGATACTAATCCTCTTTGGTTAAAACAACCAAAAGATTGTACTGATGAAGAATACAAAGATTTCTACAAAAAAGTATTCAATACTTTTGATGAACCACTGTTTTGGATACATTTAAATGTTGATTATCCATTTAATTTAAAAGGAATATTATATTTCCCTAAATTAAAAAATGAGTTTGAATTAATAGAAGGAAAAGTTAAGTTATACAACAATCAAGTATTCGTTGCAGATAATATAAAAGAAGTTATACCAGAGTTTTTATTACTTCTAAAAGGTGTTATAGACTGTCCAGATTTACCACTTAACGTATCAAGAAGTTTCTTACAAAATGACAAAGATGTAAGTAAAATTTCTAAGCATATAATCAAAAAGGTTGCAGACAAATTAAAGTCTTTACATAAGAATGAAAAAGAAAATTACGAAAAATTCTGGGACGATATACAAGTATTTATTAAGTTCGGTTGTTTAAAAGAAGAAAGTTTCTACGATAAAGTTAAAGACTCAATACTATTTAAAACTATAAATGATGAGTATGTGACTATAAATGAATATTTAGAAAAAGCTAAAGAAAAGCACGAAAATAAGGTATTCTATGTAAATAATGTAGAACAACAATCTCAATATATAAAATTATTTAAAGATTATGGTTTAGACGCAGTGATATTAGATTCTTCAATAGATAATCATTTCATATCATTTGCAGAATTTAAAAACCAAGGAGTAAACTTCAATAGAATAGATGCAGATTTATCTGATATACTAAAAAATAATTCAGAAGAAAATAAAGAACAAAAAGAACAAATACAAAACTTATTTAAAGACTTAGTAGGAGATAGAATAAAGACTTATTCTGTTGAAAATTTAAAATCAGAAGAAACTCCTGCAATAATTTTAGTATCAGAACATTCAAGAAGAATGGCAGAGATGAAAAATCAATTCGGTGGAATGGATTTTGGAATGACTTTTGAAGAAGAAAAGACTTTAGTTATAAATGAAAATAGTTCAATAATCAAAAAGATATTTGAATTAAAAGATGATGAGTCTAAGAAAGAACAAATAAAATTAATATGTAATCAAATAGTTGACGTTGCACTTTTATCTAACAAAGAATTAGATGCAAAACAATTAGATGAGTTCATAAAAAGAAATAATGAGCTTATAAAAATGATAATATCTTTATAAAAAAATCCCCGAAAGGGGATTTTTATTATGCTTTATTTATAGAACCGAATAATTCCATTTTTTCTTTAACAGTAGCCTTTATAGCTTCAAATCCTGGAGCTAAAACTTTACGAGGGTCAAATCCTTTACCTTCTTTGTCTTTTCCAGCTTCTATATATTCACGAGTAGCTTGAGCAAATGCTAATTGACATTCAGTATTAACATTTATCTTAGAAACTCCTAAAGATATAGCTTTTTGTATCATTTCAGCAGGTATACCAGTTCCTCCGTGAAGTACTAATGGCATATCTCCTGTTGCATTATTTATTGCTTCTAAAGCATCAAAGTTAAGACCAGCCCAATTTTCTGGATATTGTCCGTGTATATTTCCTATACCAGCAGCTAACATATCAACTCCTAAATCAGCAATTAATTTGCATTCATTAGGATCAGCAACTTCACCAGTACCTATAACACCGTCTTCTTCTCCACCTATTGAACCAACTTCAGCTTCAACAGATAATCCCTTTTCGTTTGCTATTTTTATTATTTCTTTAGTCTTTTCAATATTTTCTTCTATTGAATAGTGAGAACCATCAAACATAACTGAAGAAAAACCAGCTTCTATAACTTTTAAAGCACCATCAAAACTTCCGTGGTCTAAGTGTAGAGCAACTGGAACAGTTATCTTTAATTCTTCTATTAAACCATTAACCATACCAACTATAGTTTTGTATCCTCCCATATACTTTCCAGCACCTTCAGATACACCTAATATAACTGGTGAATTATTTTCTTGAGCAGTTAATAATATAGCTTTAGTCCATTCTAAGTTGTTTATATTGAATTGACCAACAGCATATTTCCCCTCTCTAGCCTTTTTTAACATTTCTTTAGCAGAAACTAACATAGCAAACCTCCTAATAAGTCATGAAAATTTAAATAAAATTCTAAATATTACCCATCAACTAATATTATAACAATTTTGAAAAAAAAGTACATACTAAATTGTAATGATATAAAAATATAAGTATAATAGTATTTGTAAATCATTATGAAAATGGAGAAAATTTTTGATGTCAAAATTAAGATTAGATAAAATACTTTCTCATATGGGATATTTAAGTAGGTCTGAAGTGAAAAAAGCTTGTAAACAAGGGCTTATAAGCGTTAATAATAAAATAGTAAAAGATTATGGACTTCAAGTTGATACTACTAAAGATGAAATAATTTTAAATGGTGAGAAAGTAGTATATAAAGAGTTTATTTATATAATGCTTAATAAACCAGACGGTTATTTATCGGCAACATATGATAAAAAAGATAAGATAGTACTTGATTTAATAGATAAAAAATATTTGGCTTTTGAGCCTTTTCCAGTTGGAAGATTAGATAAAGACACAGAAGGATTGTTAGTTCTTACTAATGACGGAAAATTATCTCATAGAATATTATCTCCTAAAAAGCATATACCAAAAACTTATTATGCAAAAATTAAGGGCAAAGTTGATGAATTTGATATAAAAGAGTTTGAAAAAGGAGTTACTCTTGATGACGGATATGTAACTATGCCTTCAACTTTAAAAATACTAAAAAGTGATGAAATTTCTGAAATAGAACTTACAATACACGAAGGCAAATTTCATCAAGTTAAAAGAATGTTTGAAAGTGTAGGCAAAAAAGTAATATATTTAAAACGTATTTCTATGGGAAAATTAGAGCTTGATAAAAATCTAGCATTAGGAGAATATAGAGAACTTACAGAAGAAGAAGTGAAATTATTAGAAGAAAGGTAAATTTATGAAAAGAAAAGATATTATAGAATTTGAAATAGATAAAATGGAGTTTGGAGGAACTTCTGTTAGTACGTATGAAGGAAAAGAAATTCATATGAAAGGTGGTATAACTGGTCAAAAAGTAAAGGCAGTAGTAAAAAAAGCAAGAAGTAAAAAGCTAGACGTAAAAATGATAGAACTTCTTGAAAAATCGGATTTAGAAACTAACAAAACTTGTAAACACTTTGGAGAGTGTGGAGGGTGCAGTATGTTATCTGTTCCGTATGAAAAACAACTTCAAATAAAAGAAAAGCAAGTTATGGATTTATTTTTAAGCCAAGATATATTTGGATTTCAGTTTATGGGAATAGAAAAAAGTCCACAAGATACTAAGTATAGAAATAAAATGGAGTATACTTTCGGTGACGAGAAAAAAGACGGTCCGCTTACTTTAGGCCTTCATAAAAAGGGAAGACATATAGATATAATGACTGTTGATGATTGTTTTTTAGTTGATGATGATTTTATAAAAGTTCTTACATCTACTGTAAAATATTTTGATGAAAAGAAACTACCTTATTACAAGACGGTAAATCATAAAGGATATTTAAGAAATTTAGTAGTTAGAAAAGGTATAAATACTAATGAATTAATGGTAAATATAGTTACATCATCTCAAGAAGATTTTGATATGAGTGAATATAAAGATTTACTTTTAAGTTTAGATATAAATTCTAAAATAGTGAGTATACTTCATACTATAAATGATGGTCTTGCAGATGCAGTAAATTGTGACGAACTAAAAGTTTTATACGGTAGAGATTATTTAAACGAAGAAGTTTTGGGGCTTAAATTTAAAGTTTCTCCTTTTTCGTTTTTCCAAACTAATACTAAAGGTGCAGAAAAATTATATTCAATAGCTAGAGAATTTATAGGAGAACATAAAGACAAAGTAGTTTTTGACCTTTATAGTGGGACTGGAACAATAGGTCAAGTTATGGCAAGTAGTGCTAAAAAAGTTTATGGTATAGAAATAGTAGAAGAAGCAGTAAAAGTAGCTAATGAAAATGCAAAACTTAATAATTTAAGTAATTGTGAATTTATAGCAGGAGATGTTTCAAAAACTGTTAAAAATCTAAAAACTAAGCCTGATTTAATAATAGTTGACCCACCAAGACCAGGAGTTCATAAAGATGCTATAAAAGATATATGTGGATTTGAAGCTAAAGAGATAGTTTATATATCTTGTAATCCAAAAACTTTGGTTTTAGATTTAGTGGAATTTATGAATTTCGGATATAAGGTGGAAAAAGTTAAGTGTATGGATATGTTCCCAAATACTCCACACGTTGAAACTGTAGTTAAATTAGTAAGATAAACATATGTTAATAAAAAAATCGAGCAAATTTTTTGCTTGATTTTTTTAATATTTTTATGTGTTAAAAAATACCTTTTAATGAATATATATAACAATAGATGTTAAATAAAATTATAAAAGGGGTATTTTTTATGTCTGATAATATGAAAATAAAAACACGCTTAAGAATATCGTATCTAATAATGCTAATATTTATGCTTATTATAATGGGAATATCTATTCAAGGATTAAAATCTTCTAATAAAAGAATGGAGCATTTTGCTTTAGAATATTCTGATACAAACAAAGCATTAAAAGATATCAGAATAAATGTTAATATGGCGGCTCGTGATATAAGAGAAATGATGATAACCAATAATATGGTGGATAATAGTAAATATATTCAACAATTTAATAATTCAATTAATGAAGTAAATAAAAATTTAGAAATACTACTTTCATATAATAGTAGTGAATTAACAGAATATGCTAAGCTAATAGAAAGCTGGGTAAATTCATCAAGTAATATAATAAAAGAAATACAAGCAGGAAATAATGAAGTAGCTATTCAATTAATATTAAATGACTGTTCACCTTTATTAGATGAAATAAGTACGATATCTGATGAAATGTCAAAATCAATAGAACAAAATGAAGAAAGTACTCTACAAAAAAATATGGAAATTACCACTTCTGCTATTATAACTACAAGTTTTATATTTTTAATATCTTTAATTCTAAGCATGTATATATCAACAAAAGTTACTAATAGTATAGTATATCCTGTGCAGGAAGTTTCAAATGCAGCCAAAAAATTATCAGAAGGTATTTTGCATATTGATATTGATTATAATGGTAAAAATGAGATAGGTGAAATGGCAGATAGTGTAAGAAATAGTACTAAGATCTTAGCTACTTGTATAGATAATATAGACGATATGTTATCATTAATGGCAAAAGGCAATTTTCATACAGAACCTACAAATAAATTTATAGGTGAATTTAAAAATATAGAAGATTCGTTTATAAAGTTTAGTAAAGAAATGCTAAATACTTTAGAACAAATAAATGTAGCATCAGAACGAGTGGCAAGTGGTTCTGAACAAGTTTCAAGTGGAGCTCAAGAACTTGCACAAGGAGCAATAGAACAAGCAGCATCAGTTGAAGATTTATCTATAGTAATAAATGATATGACTGAAAAGATAAATAAAAATGCTCAAAATGCACAAGATGCAAAAGAATTATTCCAAAATAGTGCTAAAGCAACAATAGAAAGTAATGAAAAAATGAAAGAAATGATACTTGCAATGACTGATATATCAGAAAAATCAAATGAAATAAGTAAAATAATAAAAACGATAGACGACATAGCATTCCAAACTAATATATTAGCACTTAATGCAGCAGTAGAGGCAGCAAGAGCAGGAAATGCAGGTAAAGGATTTGCAGTAGTAGCAGATGAGGTAAGAAATCTAGCACAAAAATCAGCAGAAGCCGCAAATAATACTACGGCATTAATAGAGGGAACTGTTGAAGCAGTTAATAATGGTTCAAGAATAGTAGATGATACTGCAAAATCACTTATGGAAATAGTAGAAGCATCAGGAAAAACTACTGATATGATGATGAATATAGCAGAGGCTAGTAAACAACAGGCATTATCAGCTCAAAATATAAGAGAAAGCATAGAGCAAATATCATCAGTAGTTCAAACTAATTCAGCAACGGCTGAGGAAAGTTCAGCAGCAAGTGAGGAGTTAAATGTTCAATCTCAAATCCTTAAAGACTTGGTAGGAAAATTTACAACATCACAAAATGATATATAGATGAAAAAGAGGTTATATAAGATAACCTCTTTTTATATAAAAATAGGCATTATATACTATACGTTTCATATTATAAATAAAAATCATATAAAAAGGAGACTGCATTGATATTTAAAAATATGAAAATAAAAAGTCGTCTTACTTTATCATATTTTATTATATTAATATTTACAGTATTAATATCTGGTATATCTATAATGGGACTAAGAATGTCAAATAAAAAATTAGAAAGCTTTATAGAAGATTTTTCTAAGAGCGACAAGATAATAGAGACTATAAGAACAGATATAAATATAGGTTCCCGTAATATAGGATATATTATTATGAGTAATGGTAAACTCAATAATGAAAAATATATTCAGGAATTTAAAAATGCATCTGATGAAATATCAAAAAATTTAGGGATACTAGAAAGCTATGGAGATAAAGGTATAGAAGAATACTCAAATTTGATTAATGAATGGATAAATATATCAAATAATATAATAAATGAAGTTAGCGCAGGAAATAATGAGTTAGCAGGTCAAATGCTTTTTGAAAAATCTCAACCATTATTAGAACAAATAACAAAAATATCAGAGGAAATGAGACTATCAATTGATACAAAACAGAATCAAATGTTAGAAGAAAATATAAGTACAATAGGCACATATATTATTTTTATATCAGCTATATTAATATTTGCTGTGGTTTTAAGTATATATGTATCATCAAAAGTAACTAAAGGTATAGTTTCTCCGGTTAAAGAAATTTCAGAAGCTGCTAAAAAACTATCTAAAGGAGAGTTAGATATTGAGATAGAATACAAAAGTAATAATGAAATAGGAGAAATGGCAAATAGTGTAAAAGAAAGTGTGCAGTTTTTATCAACTTGTATATCAGATATATCAAATATACTTTCTTCTATGGAAAGTGGAAATTTCAATGTATCAACAAGTGGAAGTTTTTTAGGGGAATTTGAAAAAATAGAAAAATCATTTATTAAATTTGCTAATGTAACATCAAATATATTGGAACAAGTAAATTTAGCATCAGAACAAGTTTTAAGTGGTTCAGAACAAGTTTCAAATGGAGCACAACTACTTGCACAAGGAGCGACAGAACAAGCAGCATCAGTTGAAGATTTGTCAATCATTATAGGCGATATGACAGAAAAAATAAATATAAATGCACAGAATGCTCAAGATGCAGAAATATTATTTAAAAGTACAACTAATGCAACTATGGAAAGTAATGAAAAAATGAAAGAAATGATACTCGCAATGACTGAGATATCAGAAAAATCAAATGAAATAAGTAAAATAATAAAAACAATAGATGATATAGCATTCCAAACTAATATATTAGCACTTAATGCAGCGGTAGAGGCAGCAAGAGCAGGAGAAGCAGGTAAAGGATTTGCAGTAGTAGCAGATGAGGTAAGAAATTTAGCACAAAAATCAGCAGAAGCAGCTAACAATACTACTGTTCTTATAGAAGGAACTGTTGAAGCAGTTAATAATGGTTCAAAGATAGCAGATGAAACTGCTAAATCTTTAATAGAAATAGTAGAAGCATCAGGAAAAACTACTGATATGATGATAAATATAGCCAAAGCTAGTAAACAACAAGCATTATCAGCACAAAGTATAAGAGAAAGTATAGAACAAATATCATCAGTAGTTCAAACAAACTCAGCAACAGCTGAGGAAAGTTCAGCAGCTAGTGAAGAATTAAATGTTCAATCAAGGCTTTTAAAAGAAATAGTAGATAAATTTGAAAGTAAAAAGTAAGTTATATCTTAAGTTATATCTTTTGAGGTAACTTTTTTGTATAAAAAAATATATATTGCAGACAATAATACAGAATTTATAGAAAGGAGATATACCGATTAAAAAGTGACTAAAAAATACTTAATCATAATAATTTTTTTAATTTGTAGTATATTTATAAACAATGATAAATTCATTTGTATTAAAAAGAATTTACAATCTAACATAATACAAAACATAAAAAGTATAAAAATAACTGAAGAAAAAAGAAAAATAGAAGATAAAAACATATGTATAAAGTTTAGAATTCCAGAAATTCATTATGAAAATACTAAAATAGAAAGATACATAAATTCATATATCAGGCGAGATATCAATAATTTTATAAATCATAAAAAACAAGATAATACAATTAAAAATATACATACGGATATAAATATAAATTACCATATAGCATTTAAAAACAAGGATATACTAAACATTGTAGTTTATAAAGAAATCGTACAAAATGATAACACTGTTTTAGAAAAAGATAGTTATATATTCGATTTAAGGACAGGTCAGAGAATTTATTTAGACAATTTTCTAAAAAATGATGAAAATTATAATAAATTAATAGAGGATTATATATTAGATTATATAGATAAGAATGATTTAAAAATGGATAAAAGCATAATAAAAGTAAATAAGTATACTAATTATACGATAGCAGACGACGGTATAAATATACACTTCAACCCTTATAAAACTAATGAAAGTAATTTTTTCTATGAGTTTAAAATTCCATACGATATTTTTGATGAAAAATTTAAGATAATAGAAACTACTCAGATAGTATCAAATGTGGATACTCAAACTATAACTTATGATGATGATTATATAAATAGTATAATAAATATTCCTATAATAATAACTGATGATAAATCATTTGAAAAAGAAATGAATGCTATAATAACAGATAATATAATGAATTTTTATAACAATTCAAAAGATGAAGCTAAAGAATATTTTGAAAATGTAAAAGATATAGAAAATAAGTTCATAGCAAATGCTGATTTTAAGATTAAAAAAAATAGTGAAGGTATACTTAGTTTAGTAGTAGAGTTTTATGAATATAAAGGTGGAGCTCACGGATTTTATCAAGAGATACCATATAATATTAGTGTTGATTATGAAAAAATTATAGATTTAAATGATTTATTCAAGATAAATAGTAATTATAAAGAAATTTTAGAAAAAGAAATAAAAAAACAAATATCTGAGTTGGAAAAACAAGATAAAAATAATGTAGGAGTTTATGATTTTAAAGGCTTAAAAGAAGACCAAAAATTTTATATAGAAGATGATGATCTAGTAATATACTTTGATTTATACGATATTGCACCATATGCTTTAGGAATACCTAAGTTTAAGATAAATATATCAACTATACAAGATATTGTAAAAGATGAATATATGGGAATTTTTAAAAGATAGTTTTTTAGACTATCTTTTGTTTTGAAAAAAATGATATAATATTTTTATTTGTTGGAGGAATTTATGGATTTTGAATTTATAGAAAAGTTATCTTCCAAATCACCTACACCTGGTGGAGGAGGGGTAAGTGCTTTAATCGGTTCTTTAGGTACGGCATTAGGTGGAATGGTTTGTAATTTAACTATCGGAAAGAAAAAATATGAAATATATGAAGAAGAAGTAAAAGAAATTTTAGATGAAGTTACTTATATTCAAAAAAGATTATTTGATTTAATAAAAGAAGATGAGGACAATTTTATTCCTCTTTCCAAAGCATATTCTTTACCTTCAAGTACTGATGAAGAAAAAAAGATAAAAAAAGAAACTATGCAAAGTTGTCTCAAAAAAGCATCAGAAGTACCTTTAGAAGTTATAAGAATTTCAAATAAAGCAATAAAGCTTCACGAAAGATTATTAGGTAAAAGTACAATACTTGCTATAAGTGATATAGGAGTTGGTATTCAGTGCTTAAGAGCATCAGTTCTTAGTTCAAAATTAAACGTAATTATAAATATAAAAGATATAACTGATACTAATTTTGTGAAAAAAGTAGAAGATGAAATGAATTTTTTAGTAGATGAGAGTATAAAAATATGCGATAGAGTTTATGAAGAAGTTTTATCGAGTATGAAGTAGGTGATTTAATTGATTATAAAAGGGAAACCAATAGCAGATAAAATAACTGAGGATTTAAAAAATGAACTTAAAAGTCTTAAAAAAGATAGAAATCCTAAATTATCTATAATAAGGGTCGGGAATAATCCAGATGATATTTCTTATGAAAAAAATGCTATAAAAAGATGTGAAAATATAGGTATAGAGTGTGAGGTAATAACTCTTTTAGATGATATTTCTAAAAAAGAATACATAGATATATTAGATAGATTAAATAATGATAATCTAGTTGATGGGATACTTTGTTTAAGACCTCTTCCTAAAAATATTAATGAAGATGAAATAAAGTATTTTATATCTGATAAAAAAGATGTTGACTGTTTTAATCCTATAAACATGGCAAAAATAATAGAGGGTGATAGGTCTGGGTTTTCTCCGTGTACTCCTATGTCAGTAATCGAAACTTTAAAATATTATGATGTTGACTTGAATGGGGCTGATGTATGTGTTGTAGGTAGAAGTAATATTGTTGGAAAGCCTTGTTCAATGTTACTTTTAAATGAAAATGCTACGGTTACTATATGTCATTCAAAAACTAAAGATTTAGAAAGTATAACTTCTAAAGCGGATATTTTAATTGTAGCAGTAGGTAAGGCTAAGATGATTAAATCGAATTTCGTAAAAGAAAATAGTGTAGTTATAGATGTTGGTATAAATTTTGAAGACGGTATTTTATGTGGTGATGTAGATACTGATGATGTATTAGATAAAGTTAGTATGATAACTCCAGTACCTTTTGGTGTAGGTTCCGTAACTACTTCTATTTTGGCAAAGCAAGTTATAAAGGCGTATAAAAATAATATTTAACACAAATACTATAAAATTTATATTTAGCTATTGACTTTATATAGATTTTATAGTATATTTAATATATAAATTAAGAATATGGAGAAGTACTCAAGTGGCTCAAGAGGATCCCCTGCTAAGGGATTAGGCTGGATTAAACCGGTGCGAGGGTTCGAATCCCTCCTTCTCCGCCAGTTTGTAAGACTATCAGAGGATAGTCTTTTTTTATTATAAATTATAAGGTGATATTGATGTTTGAAAATTTAAATGAAAATCAACTAAAAGCAGTTAATCATATAAATGGACCTTGTATGGTACTTGCTGGACCTGGTTCTGGTAAGACTAGAGTGATAATTTATAGAATTTTAAATATGGTTTTGAATAATAATATAGACCCGAGGGATATATTAGCTATTAGTTTTACTAAAGCATCTTCTATTGAAATGAAAAATAGAGCAAATAATTTAAATCCTATTTTAGAAAATGTAACTTATGCTACTTTTCATTCTGTATTTTTTAGATTTTTAAGGTATTTTAAAAATTATAATATAGACAGTATTATAGATGAAAAAAATAAGAGATTGTGTTTTAAGAAGATACTTAGAACTCTTAATATAGAAGAAGATGAAGATACTATAAATCAAATAATTAGTGAAATATCATACATAAAAAATGAGCTTATGAAAGCTAGTGATTTTACATCTGAAGTTATTTCAAAAGAAGAATTTACTTATATATACGATATGTATGAAGAGTATAAATCTAGTATTAAAAAAATAGATTTTGATGATATGCTAATTCATACTTACGATATGTTAAAAAATAATGAGATAATTTTAAAAAAAGTTAGAAATTTTTATAAGTATATTTTAATAGATGAATTTCAAGATATAAATAAAGTTCAGTTTGAAATAATAAAACTTATATCAAATCCTACTAATAATATATTTGTGGTAGGAGATGAAGACCAAAGTATATATGGATTTAGAGGTTCTAGACCAGATTTTTTATTAGAGTTTTCTAATTATTTTGAAAATGCTAAAAAGATAGTTTTAGATATAAATTATAGGTCTGAAAAAGAAATTATAGATATTTCTAATAAACTTATACTAAATAATAAAAATAGATATGAAAAAATTATAAAATGCCATAAAGAAGGAATTGGCGAAATTAACTATATAAATCCAAAAGATACCGAAGAGGAAGCTACTGATATTGCAAATGATATAGTTAAAAATCTAGATAAATATAAATATACAGATACTGCAGTAATATACAGAACAAATATTCAAT
>JAGHEK010000085.1 GCA_017889265.1 Romboutsia sp.
AGCCAGGATCAAACTCTCAATTTAAAGTTTAATTTCTAACTCAGATATTTCGAATATCTGGCTTGGTTATCTTTTATCTACTGTTTAATTTTCAAAGTTCACTGTGTTGCTTTAATTATATTATCATTAATATTTTTCATTGTCAACACTTTTTTAAAATTTATTTTTTCATTTTTGTCCGTTTCTCAAGGACAAGTAATACTATATCACCTTTTTTTTAGTAGGTCAATATATTTTTTAAAAAATAATTTATTTTTATATTTTCACAAAAAATATTATAACCATTACTATACAATTATATGTCTAGTATTAAAAAAAATAATATGATATTATTTAATTTAGCCTAAATTTAAACAAACTTCTTTTAGGAGGATTTTATTATGAGAAAGAAAATTATAATTTTATCTGCATCTACCGGTGGTGGACATAATAAAGCTGCTATGGCAATAAAAAATGAAATTGAAGAACATAATATAAATGGAGAAAAAATTGAATGTGAAATAATCGATAGTTTAAAACTTGTTAATATAGTAGTCGATAAAGTTATCTCAAAAGGATACGAAAAATCTGCTATGTATACCCCAAAGGCATATGGAAAAGCATACAAGCTATCAGAAACACATCTAATGTCGCATACATTCAATGATAGCCCTCTTATTTCAATAATGGCACGAAAACTAAAAAAGTTAATAATAAATCATAATCCTGATTTAATAATAGGTACTCACCCTTTTCCTATGATGGCCCTTAGTAATTTAAAAAAACATTATAAAAACAATAATAAAATAAATATACCTACTATGGTTTCAATACTTACTGATTACACTACACATTCTACTTGGATTCAAGATGAAATAGACTATTACATATCTGCACACGAATTAATAAAAGAAATTTTAATATCAGAAGGAATATCTTGCAAAAAAATAAAATCTTTTGGAATTCCAATAGAAAAATCATTTTTCAATTCAAGAGATAAAAACATTGTTTTAGAGGAACTTTCTTTAAATCCTTCTAAATTCACAGTTTTATTAATGGGCGGAAGTTTTGGTGCAGGAAATATAAAAGAAACTCTAGAAAATCTAATTGATATAAAGAGAGATTTTCAAATTTTAGTAATAACAGGTAGAAATGAATCATTACAAGAATCTTTATCAAAAAAATTTAGCGACAATGAAAATAAAGAAATAAAAATATTAGGATACGTTAAAAATATGAACGAAATACTATCTTCAATAGATGTATTAATAACAAAACCTGGTGGATTAACTACTACAGAGGCACTTTTAAAAGAAGTTCCTATGATAGTTCCTTATTATATTCCAGGACAAGAAGAAGAAAACTTAGATTTTTTAACTAATAACGGGTGTGCAATCAGAGTTACTAAAAAATTTACTTTAGATGTTATTCTTAAAGATATCATAGACAATCCTTCAAGAATAAGAAATATTAAAAATAACATAAAAGCTACAAAAAAAGAAAATTCAGCAGAAAATATATCTAATTTTATAGTAGAAATACTAAAAAATCCCCAATAAAAGGGGATTTTTTAGTATTTTGGTTCATAAAAATCTTCTTCATAATCATATTGAAAATTTTTATAATTATTTCTAAACATATCATCTTTTGATTTTTTTTCATTCTTTTTCTTAGAAATAAAATATTCAAAATCATCAAAATCTACAATTTTTTTAGAATTATTAGATTTTTTTAAATCCATATAAACTCCTAATAATTTTTATATTTCTCGTCTACCTTCTAAAGCCTTAGATATAGTAACTTCATCTGCATATTCTAAATCTCCCCCAACAGGAAGACCATGTGCAATTCTAGTAACTTTTATACCCATAGGTTTTAAAAGTCTAGCTATATACATAGCAGTAGCTTCTCCTTCAATAGTAGGATTAGTAGCCATTATAATCTCTTTAACATCTTGATTTGATAAACGCTTAATTAACTCTTTTATTTTTATCATATCAGGACCAATTCCATCCATAGGAGAAATAACACCATGTAAAACATGATATTGACCTTTAAACTCCCTACTTCTTTCCATAGCCAAGACATCTCTAGGGTCTTCTACGACACATATTAAACTAGAATCTCTATTTTTATTAGAGCACATACTACAAGGATTAGAATCAGATATATTACAACATATACCACAATAAACTATATCTTTTTTAGCATCAATAATAGCTTTTGATAACGACTCAACATCATTAGCATTCATATTTATAACATGAAAAGCCAATCTCTGAGCAGTTTTTTTTCCTATGCCTGGTAACTTAGAAAATTCATCAATAAGTCTATTTATCGGTGTTGTGTAATTCATGATATCACCTACTAAAATAATCCAGGAATATTCATTCCTCCAGTTACTTTACTCATTTGAGTTGCTTGCATCTCATCAACAGTTCTTAAAGCTTCATTTATAGCACTTAAAACTAAATCTTGTAACATTTCTATATCATCTGGATCTACAACTTCAGGTTTTATATTAATATCTAAAACTTCTTTTCTCCCATTTACCTTAACAGTAACAGCTCCTCCACCAACTGAAGATTCTATTTCTTTTTGCTCTAACTCAGCTTGCATTTTTTGCATGCTCTCTTGCATTTTTTGAGCTTGCTTTAATAAATTATTCATATTTTGTGGCATCATACCGCCTCCAAAACCTCTTTTAGCCATAATAAATTTCCTCCTTAAAAAATAATTCCTTAATATTATAACACAATAAATATTAATATTGATAATTTTTACTTATCAACAATTTCTAATATTTCTTTATCAACAAAAGAATATAACTTTTCTTCGTATTCATCTTTTTCTTTTGAAACTTCTTCTATCTCATCATCTAAAATTAATCTTAAATTAAATTCTCTTTTTATAGTATCTTTTATAATATCTTTTATATAAGCTATAATATTTTCTTCATATAATCTATTTTTCGCAAATTCATAATCCTTAGAAAAAGTCAAATAAAGAATATTACCATTAACTTTGAAATTCTTTACACAACTAAGTAAACTTGCATATGAAACAGATTTAGCATTAGTTTTATCATTTTTTATATTTTGTAATATCTTAGACCATGAATTTTCAATTAAGCTCACTTCTTCACTTATAATTTCTTGTGGTATGTAAGTGTCTTGTTTATCTATTAAATCATCAGTTTTATAATCAGAATTTTCCCTAAAAACAACAGCACCATTTTCAATTGCATCTTCTAAAGCCTCTATCCTTTTTAATAGAGCTTCCTTACTATCATCAAATATCGGTTGTGCTATTTTCATAATAGCTATTTCTACTAAAATTCTTTGATTTGTAGAAAATCTTATATCATCTTTAGTTTTAGAAAGTATATTTAGTATCCTTATTAAATCATCAACTTCTACTGAGTTAGCTTGATTTTTCAAAACAGCAATAGTTTCATCTGGCAAAGATATAATATCATCTAAATCATCAGAAACTTTACATATCATAATGCTTCTAAAATGATTTATCAAATCATCTACTAAATTTTTTATATCTTTTCCCCATAAAATAAATTCATTCAAAAATTTCATAGAACTTTTAGTATCTTTATTTATTATACTATTTGAAATATCAAAAAGACTTTCTACATTTACTAGACCTAAAATATCCACAACATCATTATAAAAAACCTTATCTTCAGAAAAGGAAATACATTGTTCAAGTATACTTAAAGCATCTCTTAATGCTCCTTGAGAATTTCTAGCAATTAAATCTAAAGCTCTCTCTTCTATTTCAACATTCTCTTTTTCACATATATAACTCATTCTAGAAACTAAATCTTTAACAGATACTCTTTTAAAATCAAATCTCTGGCATCTTGATAAAATAGTTGCAGGTATTTTTTGAGGTTCAGTAGTAGCCAATATAAAAATAACGTAACTTGGAGGTTCTTCTAAAGTCTTTAAAAGTGCATTAAAAGCACCTTGAGATAACATATGAACTTCATCTATTATATAAACTTTGTATCTAAAATTAGTAGGAGAATATTTAACACTTTCTCTTAACTCCCTTATATCGTCAACACTATTATTAGATGCAGCATCAATTTCTACAATATCTATACTTTTATTTTCTAATATAAACTTACAACTATCACACTCATTACAAGGTTTAATATCATTAGTACAATTTATAGCTCTAGAAAATATTTTAGCAGTAGACGTTTTTCCAGTCCCACGAGTACCACAAAATAAATATGCGTGAGAAATATTGTTATTTTCTATCTGATTTTTTAAAGTTTTTACTATATGCTTTTGACCAACAACATCATCAAAATTCTGTGGCCTATAAGTTCTATATAGAGCCTTATGCATCAAAAATTTCTCCTTAAAATAAAAATTTAAATATTAAAAAATCCCTAAAAAGGGATTTGAATTTTATATATTAAATGTCATACACCATATATTGATATTATCTCACAAGCGTTACCTAAACAGTTAGCTCAACTTAGGCACCCCTACGTCACACGAGAATTATCACTTACCGCTGCTTCCTTCCGGATCTGACGGGGTTTATGAGTTCCCATTGCGTAGGACCTAAGCGTCAACACCACTTATCTAGGGCAGCCTTACAAAAATAATACCTCTATATGGAATTCAATCCTGCTATAGCGGATTGCAGGTTACAGGGCACCGCTACCTCCCCATCTAGTATGACGAAATCATAACCGTATTTACTTTCTTAAACTTCTGAAAAAATCTTTTAAAATCATAGAACATTCTTCTTCCAAAACACCAAACTCACAAGATATATTATTATAAGAATAATAATTCTCTTTAAAAACATATTCTCCTTCAGAATATGAATTTTTTATATGATGAGTACCTATTACTATTTTCTTTATCCTAGAATTGACTATTGCACCACTACACATGATACAAGGTTCCATAGTAACATATAAACAACAATCATTAAGTCTCCATCCACCCAAATACTTACAAGCCTCTCTTATAGCTAATATTTCTGCATGAGCAGTAGGGTCTTTTAGAGTTTCAGTCAAATTATGAGCTCTAGCTATTATTTTATTATCTTTAACTATTATAGCTCCAATAGGTGTTTCTTTTTTATCATATGCTTTATACGCTTCTTTTAAAGCTTCATTCATATAAAATAAATTGTCCATGATTCCTCCTAAAGCTTATAACAACTTTAATAATAACATAAATTACTATCTATTTCAACTATTTTATATCTCATAAAAATTAATTTTGAATTAAATAAATTAATTGTAATTAATAAGCTTTAGCATTAAACATACAGTATTTAAACTTTATATATTAAATATTATATGTAGTTTTAAAAATAAATATTCAAAAAAATAAAGTAGAGCATAAAACTCTACTTTAAATATATCCTATAATTCTGATTTTTTATAACATCTACACCCATATAAGGTCTTAAAACTTCAGGAACTATAACAGAACCGTCTTCTTGTTGATAATTTTCTAAAATAGCAGCTAAACTTCTACCAACAGCTAATCCTGAACCATTTAAAGTATGAACATATTCTGATTTAGCTTTCTTATCTCTTTTAAATCTTATACCTGCTCTTCTAGCTTGGAAATCTTCAAAATTAGAACAAGAAGAAATTTCAACATATCTATTATAGCTTGGCATCCAAACCTCTAAATCATACTTAAATGCAGCAGTAAAACCTAAATCTCCTGTACATATTTTAACAACTCTATAAGGTAATCCTAATAATTGTAGTATTCTTTCTGCATCGTTAGTAAGCTTTTCTAACTCTTCATAAGAATTATTAGGATCAACAAATTTAACTAACTCAACCTTGTTAAATTGATGTTGTCTAACTAAACCTCTAGTATCTCTACCTGCAGAACCTGCTTCTGATCTAAAACAAGGAGTATATGCACAGTATTTTATAGGTAATTTATCAACAGTTAATATCTCATCTCTGTGTATATTAGTAACAGGAACCTCAGCAGTTGGAATTAAGAAATATTCACTATCTTCTACTTTAAACATATCTTCTTCAAATTTAGGTAATTGACCAGTACCTATAAAACTATTTCTATTAGCCATAAAAGGTGGTAAAACCTCAGTATATCCGTGTTCTTCAGTATGAGTATTTAAGAAAAAGTTTATTAAAGCTCTCTCAAGTCTTGCACCTAAGCCTTTATATAAAGTAAATCTAGAACCAGTTATCTTAGCACCACACTCAAAATCTAATATATCTAAATCTGTACCTAAATCCCAATGAGCTTTTGCATCAAATTTAAAATTAGGTATTTCACCCCATTTTCTTATTTCAACATTATCTTCATCAGTTGTTCCTTGTGGAACATCTTTGTGAGGCACATTAGGAATTCTCATTAAATTATATTCTATTTCACTTTCAACTTCTCTTACTTTTTCATCTAAAGCTTTTATTTCATCAGATAAAACTTTAAGTTGAGCTTTTGCATCATCAACATTCTTTCCTTCTTTTATAAGTTGAGGTATATTTTTTGACTCTACATTTAATTTATTTTTCATAACCTCAACTTCTTTTAAAAGTTCTCTCCTTTTGTCATCTAGTTTTACAACTAAATCTAAATCAAACTCTTTTTCACCTCTTCTTTGCATATCATTTTTGATATCTTCTAGATTTTCTCTTATTCTTTTTAAATCTAACATATAAAATCCTCCTTTTTTATAT
>JAGHEK010000011.1 GCA_017889265.1 Romboutsia sp.
CTCATATTTAATCTATCTGTATTTACAAACTTTGTATTCGAAGTGCTTACATTATTAGAATTTGATATATCTATATAACTAGAAGATGACCAACCAACTTTATTAGATTCTGTTTTTATTTTATACCATCCGTCTCTTGATTCTAATATTTCTACTTTTTCTCCTCTTTTAACTGAACAAAGTATACTATAATTAGTAGATGGTCCTGTTCTTACATTTAATGAACTAGCATTTATTATACCAATATTACCACTAGCACTTACACTAGAACATGCTAGAGGTAATATCGCCATAGTAGCTAATGCAATCTTTTTATTCATAAATCTTTTCCCCCGATAATTATATTTACTATGCTTTATAATATATAATAAATTTTTCGATATGTAAATACAAAAAAATCTCCAAATATATATATTCAGAGATTTTTAAAAGTTATTTTTGATTATTTTGTAAATTTATATTTTTAGCTGGAAGTATAGTTGAAACTGCATGTTTATATATCATGTTTTGATGATTTTTTTCATCTGCAATGATTATTACATAACTATCAAATCCCATAACTTGCCCCTTCACCTGAACACCATTTATCAGATATATAGTTACAGGTATTTTTTCCTTTCTTGCATTATTTAAAAATACATCTTGTAGATTTATTGTTTTCATAAATAAACCCTCCCATATAATTTTTTATATATTATAACACTTTTTGTATATGTTTTATAATATCATTTTTTAATATTTCGTAATCATTATAATCATCTAGATTAAACCAAATTGCTTGTTTATATCTTCTAAACCAAGTTAATTGTCTTTTAGCATACCTTCTCGAGTCTCTTTTTATTATTTCTATTGCTTCCTCTAAGGTATATTCACCTTCTAAGTATTTAATTATTTCTTTATACCCTATTCCCTGCATAGAAATCATGTCTTTTGTATAATTCATATTAAGAAGATTTTTAACTTCACCGATTAATCCACATTGTATCATTTTATCAACTCTTAGATTAATCCTTTTATATAAATTTTCTCTTTCTCTATTTAATACTATAATTATAGGTTTATAATCTTTATTTATACTCAAATCTTTAGAAAAATCGTTCATCTTTTTTCCACTTAAACAAACTTCTATCGCTCTTATAACTCTTTTAGTATTATTTTTATGCATTCTATTTGCAGAATCTATATCCAAAGATTTTAACTTTTCGTACATGTAATCTATGCCATTTTCCTCAAGTTCTTTATTTAATAAATCTCTTAATTCGTTATTAGCATTTGATTTAGCAAAATCCATATCATATATTAAAGAATTTAGGTAAAGTCCTGTTCCGCCAGTTACTATTACATTCTTATTTTCTTCGCGTATTTTCTTTATATAATTTTTTGCTCTTTTTTGAAATTCAGATACCGAAAATTCATAATCAGGTTCTACTTCGTCTACCAAATAATGCTTTATACCTTTCATTTCTTCTTTTTTTATTTTTGCACTGCCTATATCCATATACTTATATATTTGCATAGAATCTGCCGATATTATATCTGCATTAATATTTTTTGCAATATCTATTGATAAATCAGTTTTACCAACTGCAGTTGGACCTGTTATTATTATAAGTGGTGTTTGCATATTATTAAATCCTTTTAAACATTTTTTCTATTTCATTTTTTGTAAATTCAACTATAATAGGTCTACCGTGTGGACAAGTAAATGGATTTTCACATTCACTAAGATTTTTTAAAAGTGATTTAACTTCAAATTCCGATATTTTATCATTTGCTTTTATAGCTTTTTTACACGCTAATGATGCTATTTTTTCTTCTTTTAAATCATAGCTACTATTTATACTATCTATATTATCGATAAGTTCTAATATAAAATTCTGAGATTCAGGTATTTTAAACATATTAGGAACTCCTCTTATCATTATATGATTATTTCCAAAAATCTCAATTTCGAAACCAAACTTTTTAAACAAGTCTATATTATTTTCAATTTTAGATATATCGTTATTATAAAGTTGTAGAATTATAGGGTCTAATAATATCTGTATATCTATACTTGAATTTATAAATTTATTCATATATTTTTCATAAAGTATTTTTTCATGAACAACATGTTGGTCTAGTATATACATTTTTTCTTTATTAGATATTATTATATAAGTATCGAATATAGTTCCAACAAAACTAAAATCATTAAAGTTTATCTTATTATACTCTTTTTTAAACAAGCTTTCTTGATAAAATGTTTCTTTAGCTTCTAGTGCTTTATCATTTAATTTACTATTTTCAACATAAATATCCAAAGATAAATCTTTAATATTTTCAAATTTCGATATTTTTTCACTTTCTATATTTAAAGGAATTATTTCTTTTGGTTTTTCATACTTTTTAATAGTATCTATTTTATAATCAAACTTACCTGTAAGTGTACTATTTAATAAGCTATTTCTTATAGTATCTTTTAATATAGTATATACCTCATTTTCATTTTCAAATTTTACTTCTAGTTTAGTAGGATGTATGTTTACATCTATTGTAGAAGGATCTACGAATATATTTAAAAAACAAATAGCATGTTTATTAATTGGTAAAATACCTTTATAAGCTTCTAAAATAGCATCTAATAAAATTTTACTTTTAACTAACCTTTTATTTACATTTATATATTGAAAATTACGGTTTGACCTAAAAATATTATTATTTCCTATATATCCATTTATCTTTATTTTCCCTGTATAATCTATATTTATAAGATTTTTAGCTATATCTCTCCCATGGATGCTCGATATAACATCTAAAAATTTATTATTTCCAGGTGTAAGTAGTATTTTATTGTTAGAATTTTTATAATCAAATCTTATATTAGGATTTGAAATAGCTAGTTTATTTATTATATCTGATATATTTGATGCTTCAGTTTTTGAAGACTTTAAAAATTTCTTTCTAGCAGGTGTGTTAAAAAATATATCTCTAATTATTATTATCGTTCCATTATTTGAACTACAAGGTTCTTTAGAGATTATTTTACCCCCATGAAGAACTATTTTAGTACCAATTACTTCATCTTTAGTTTTTGTTACCATTTCTACTTTAGATACTGCAGAAATAGATGCTAAAGCTTCTCCTCTAAACCCTAAAGAGTATAAATCATATAAATCGTCTATTTTTTTAATCTTACTAGTAGCATGTCTTAAAAATGCTTTTTCTACTTCATTTGAACTTATTCCGTCTCCATTATCAACTATTTTTATTAGTTCTTTTCCACCGTCTATTATTTCTATTGATATTTTAGTCGAATTTGCATCAATTGAATTTTCTATCAGTTCTTTTATAGCAGATGAAGGTCTTTCGACTACTTCTCCTGCTGATATTTTATTTATAGTTAATTCATCTAATATATTAATCATAATTTATCCTAAATATTTTTAGCCTTTATTTGTAATTGATATAGAGTATTTATTATATCCCCTATATTCATTTTCATCAAATCTATTTTTAAGATTTCTTCTTTTAAAGAAAAATCTCCTGTACATTCAAATGATAGTTGTGTGGTAGTTTCTTTTATTTTTTCATCATTATCTTGATTTACGATAACACTACTATCAATTTTATTTTCCTTATTTTCTAATTCGTTTAATATGATATTTGCTCTTTGTATTACTTCATCTGGGAGTTTTGCTAATTTAGCTACATTTATACCATAACTTTTATTTGCAGGCCCTCTTTGTATTTTTCTTAAAAATACTACATTATCATTTTCCTCTTTTACTTGTACTGAGTAGTTTTTTATATTATTGAATTTTTCTTCAAGTAATGTAAGTTCATGATAATGAGTAGCAAATAAAGTCTTTGCTTTTATATTTTTTTGTATATATTCAACTATCGACCAAGCAAGAGATATTCCATCATAAGTACTAGTACCTCTACCTATTTCATCTAATATTACTAAACTTTTTTCAGTTGCATTTTCTAAAATATTACTTACTTCACTCATTTCAACCATGAAAGTAGATTGACCTTTTGATAAATCATCACTTGCACCAACTCTAGTAAATATTCTATCTAATATAGAAATGTTTGCATACTCACAAGGAACAAAACTACCTATATGAGCCATTAAACATATTATAGCAGTCTGTCTCATATACGTAGATTTTCCTGCCATATTAGGTCCTGTAATTAGATTTATAGCATGTTTTTCAAGTATTGTATCATTTTTTATGAAGTTTTCCTCTCCTACCATATCTTCCACAACAGGATGTCTACCATTTATTATTTCTATTTTATTTTCATTATTTAATATAGGTTTTACATAATTATTTACATATGCAACAGTAGCTAAAGATACAAAAACGTCTATATTAGCTATTATTTTAGAAATCTTTTGAAGTTTTTCTATATTTTTATAAACTTCATCTCTTATTTGTACGAATAAATCATATTCTAGAGTTTTTATCTTATCTTGAGCATTTAAAATTTTATCTTCTATGTCTTTAAGTTCTTCGGTTATAAATCTTTCTGCATTACTTAATGTTTGCTTTCTTATATAAGTTTCGTCTAAGTTTATTTGATTTAAATTAGTTTTAGTTATTTCTATATAATATCCAAATACTTTATTAAAACCAATTTTTAAAGATTTTATACCCGTTTTTTCTTTTTCTTTATTTTCAATTTCTTTTATCATAAAAGCTCCGTTTTTTGATATATCACGAAGACTTTCTAATTCTTTATTAAAGCTTGATTTTATTATATTTCCTTCTTTTATAGAAATACTCGGTTCTTCAAGTATAGAACTATCTAATAGATTATATAAATCCCTTAAATCGTCCATATCTTCTATATAAGTTTTTAGTATTTTTGTATCAGATGATTTTATTAATTGCTTTAATATAGGAAGTTTTTCTAAGGAGTATTTTAAATTAAGCATTTCCTTAGGAGTAACTTTTTCAAATGCAATTTTTGAACAAATTCTTTCTATATCATAAATATTTTTTAGACTATTTATTAAGTCTTCTCTTAACATAAAATCATCTTTTATTTCTTCAATTATGTTTAATCTTTCATTTATCTTATCTTTATTTATAAGAGGTTCTTCAATGTATTTTCTAAGAAGTCTAGCCCCCATAGATGTAGACGTTTTGTCTAATATATTTATTAAAGAACCTTTTTTATTATTCCCTCTTATAGTTGAGGTAAGTTCTAAATTAATCCTTGTGGCCATATCTAAAACCATATATTCATTAGTATTATATAAATTTATACTATTTATATTATTAGTTATCTGCTTTTGTGTTGAATATATATAATTTAATAGTATAGATAAACTATTTTTTATATTTTGATAGTCTTTTATTGAATCAATATAATCTTTAGTAAAATATTTATAAACTATATCTTCATTTAAATATGAAAAATCAAAATTTTCATTTATATATATATGATTAAATATAGATATTTCTTTTAGATATTTTATATAGTAAGCATCATTTATAAGTATTTCCGTTGGAGAAATTTTTGCTATTTCTTCGATTAATTTATTCTTTTTTAGAAATGTTGAAGATATTTCTCCAGTAGTTATATCAACAAAAGATAAAGATACATCATCATTTTCTATAAATATAGACATAAGATAATTATTCTTTTTATTTTCAAGTAAATTGTCTTCTAATACAGTTCCTGGAGTTACAACTCTTACTACGTCTCTTTCAACTATTCCTTTTGATGTAGGTTCTGTCATTTGTTCTGCTATTGCTACTTTAAACCCATTTTCAACTAATTTAGATATATACGAATTACAACTATGAAAAGGTACTCCACACATAGGAGCTTTTTCATCTAATCCACACGCTTTTTTTGTAAGCGCTATCTCTAATGTTTTAGATGCTACTATTGCATCTTCAAAAAACATTTCATAGAAATCTCCAAGTCTAAAAAAAAGTATGCAGTCTCTGTACTTTTCTTTTACCTTGATATATTGTTTCATCATTGGAGTTAATTTATTTATATCCAAAAAAATACCTCCATTATTTTATATTTTTTAAAGTGTTTTTAGTTAAATTACAAATAGTTTCTGCTATAAATTTAAAACTAGCTCTTTTTTCATTTTCAATATTATATAAAATATATATTGAATCTTCTTTTTCAGTGGCTTTATAAATTTTTTCTTGAATTTTTTCAGCTTGACTCTTAAAAATAAGTATTTTATTTTTAAGTTCTTTTATATTAGTTTGATTTTTTAATTCATCTATTTTTTCTTTATTTTGATATTCAAAAAGTTCAATATTTTTTATAAAAGAGCTACATAACTCATTTATAGCTTCACAGTATTTTAATACCGAAGTATTTATAGAATTTAAATCATAATTTCTTATAATATTTTTATATTCAAAATTAGATATATTTACAAATTTCTTTATATTTTCATTTTCCAACTCTTTCGATATGTATTTTTTATATATTATATTACTGCTTTCACCGTACATAGTTTTTAAGTATTCTTTAATATCAAAATCTAAAACTTCATGATATTTTATTATAATATCTTTTTGAGTTGAAGTTTCAAAATCATTTTTTAAGTATGCAAATACAAATTCTTCAAATGATTTTAATATTTCATAAAAAAATTCAGATATATTTTTATTATTTTCATTAGTTTTTAGGAATATATGCATATTATTGTACTGAAAATTCATCAGATGCTCGTCTACTCCAAGTAAGCTTTCCATATTCTGAAATTTGCTCATATAATTATTTTCATTATAATTAAATATATTTTCTAAAGTGTTTATTATATCATCAGGATAATTATTTTTATTTTCTGATAATTTTAATTGATTTTTCTTAAGTATATTAAGAAGTAAAATAATTTCTTTATTATTCATTAACTCATTTTCCATAAAATTTTTCTCCTTTGTTTATATATTATATCATAAAAAATATCTTAATTATTTTAAATTCATCACTATACTTTTAACTAATATTAATAATTATAACAAAAAACTCCCTGTTTTACAGAGAGTTTTTATATTAAACTAATTCACCTTGTAAAGAAAATGATTTTGGAGAAGTTATTTTAACGTTTACTAACTTACCTACTAAATCATCATTTCCTCCAGTAAAGTTTACAAGTTTATTTTGTCTAGTTCTTCCAGTTAAAAGATTTTCATCGGTTTTACTTCTTCCTTCAACCAATACTTCTACTACTTTATCTTTATAACTTTCACTTATTTTTGCAATTTCTTCATTAACAGCCTCTAAAACTCTATTAAATCTTTCGTGTTTTACTTGTTCTGGAATTTGATTTTCCATATTTGCCGCTGGAGTTCCTTTTCTTTTTGAGTAAATAAACGTAAATGCAGTATCATATTTTACTTTTCTTACTACATCGATTGTATCTAATACATCTTCCTCTGTTTCTCCAGGGAATCCTATCATTAAATCAGTAGAAAATGCTATATCAGGTATTTCACGTCTTGCTTTTTCTATTATATCTAAATAGTATTCTTTAGAATAGTGTCTATTCATTTTTTTTAGTAACGATGTACTTCCACATTGAACTGGTAAATGCAAGAATTCACAAACTTTTTCGCAATCTCTCATAGCATATATAACTTCGTCAGAAATATCTTTTGGATGAGAAGTCATAAATCTTATTCTCTCAAGACCTTCGATTTCATTTACTTTTCTTAGAAGTTGGGCAAATGTCACTTTTTCATCTAAAGTTTTTCCATACGAATCAACATTTTGTCCTAAAAGTGTAACTTCTTTTGTTCCATTTTTAACTAGCTCTTTTATTTCATCAAGTATATCTTTTACTTCTCTACTTCTTTCTCTTCCTCTAGTATATGGTACTATACAATAAGTACAGAAATTGTTACAACCATACATTATATTGACGAATGCTTTAAGTTCAAATTTTCTATTGCTTCTAAGACCTTCTACTACTTCTCCATCAACATCCCAAACATCAACTAACATACTTTCTGAATCCATTGAAGTTGCTAAAAGTTCTGGGAATTTATATATATTATGAGTTCCAAAAACTAAATCAACATGTCTATATTTAGTTTTGATTTCTTCAACAACGTGAGGTTGTTGCATCATACAACCACAAACTGCTATTTTTAAATCCGGATTTTTTCTTTTTTGATTTTTTAAAGCCCCTAAATTTCCATATACTTTAAGTTCTGCATTTTCTCTAACTGCACAAGTATTATATATTATAAGGTCACACTCTTGCTGTAAAACACTTTTTTCATAACCCATTTCCTCAATCATTGCACATAATTTTTCTGAATCATGTTCATTCATCTGACAACCAAAAGTTTGTATCGTATACTTTGGTTTTTGGTTGTGTATAGCAAAAAATCTAGTATTTTTTTCTTTTATAGCTTCTATAAATCTATCTTGTTCTTGTATTTTTTCTAAAGGTACTTGAACTTGTTTTCTCTTCATAATAACTCCTCCTTAAAAATCAACATTCTTATTATACCAAATTTAAGATAGTCTTTAAACATAAGTTTTTAGCATTTATATTTTAAATTTGGAAATAATAGATTATCATATAATGTTTGAGGTGAAGTTTAATGCTTACAATTTTTGTAAGAAGTATAATTTTATACGTAGCAATTTTAATATCTCTTAGAATAATGGGAAAAGGTGAGATAGCAGAAATGAACTGTTTTGATTTAGTTATCACCTTACTTCTTGCCGAAGTTGCTGCTATTCCTATGGAAGACAATAATATCCCTATGATTTATGGTGTGTCAGCAGTTTTTGGACTTACATTTTTACAAACTACTATGTCTTATTTTTCGCAAAAGAATAATAGATTTAGATACACAGTTTCTGGTAGTCCAACTATACTTATAAATAATGGTCATATAGAGTATGATAATCTAAAAAAAGAAAGAATAACGATAGATGAATTACTTCAACAATTAAGGGTTAATGGATATTTTAATATAAGTGATGTTCAGTTCGCAGTTCTTGAGTCTGACGGTGGTTTAAGCATATTACCTTTTTCTAAATATGAAGATATTCCAACTAAAAATTACAAACATCTGCCTACATCTTTAATAATAGATGGGAATTTGATAAAACAAAACCTTGATTCTGTTAACAAAAATACAGAATGGCTTAATAATATATTAAAATCACACAACATAAAAAATATAGATGATGTATTACTACTCGTATTAGATGGATACGATAAGGTATTTATCCAAAAAAAATAATCAGAGGTGATTTTATTTGAAAACTTTTATTGCGGTTTTATTGTCTACGATAATATTTGTAATATTCGGATTTTTTATGCAACATAAAATAATCGAATTTACTGATAAATATGAAAAAAAAATATCTATAATAGAAAACGAAATTCAAAATGATAATTTAGAAACTGCCGAAAAACTTGTTAATTCTTTCATAGACAGTTGGCAAAAAGATATTAACTTTTGGTACTATCTTCTTAATCACGAATTTTTCGATGAAATTACTAGTTCTATACAAATAATTAAAAAAAGTATAGAAACTCAAGATAAAATAGTTTCTATGATATATATAGAATTAATAAAGGTAAATCTTCAAAATATTTTACAGTATGAAAAATTAGATTTAGACCATACTTTTTAAGGATAGTAAAAAAATACTATCCTTAATTATTATAAAATACTTCATAAAGATAAAGACCTTTTGCTTGTGCAGTATCTGACGATTTAGTTCTATCTTTTGCTTCTAGCATATTTTTTAAATCTTCTTTAGTTATTTTTCCAAGCCCTATATCTATTAAACAACCAACTATAATTCTGACCATATTATATAAAAATCCATCTGCATTTATATATATATTTACTATGTTATCTTGTTTTATAATATCAATTTTATTTATTTGTCTTATATTAGACTTTTTCTTTGACTTTGATGATGCAAAACTAGTAAAATCGTGTTTACCTACTAAAATATCGCTAGCTTCTTGCATAAGTTTAATATCTAATATATCTTTTATATGAAGTGTATATTTTCTATAAAAAGGGTCGTGATATTTATCATTATATATTTTGTATAAATACGTCTTTGAAACTGCATTATATCTACTATGAAATCTATCACTAACCTGTTTTATATCTTTTATTACCATATCCTCTGGCAAATATCTATATAAATACTCATTCATTTTTTCTAAGCTCATATCGCTGTTAGTTTTGAAATTTACCACTTGTCCTAAAGAATGAACACCCATATCCGTTCTTCCAGAACCTATTATTTCTATATCTTCACCAGTCATTTTACTAAGTACTGATTCTATTTTATTTTGAATAGTCATATCATTATCTTTTAATCTTTGAAATCCTTTATATCGACTTCCATCATATTTTACAATTAATCTTATGTTTCTCATTTTAATCCTCATTAAATAGATTCTATATGTTTATTTTTTATTTTAAATAACATCTCTGTTCCAACACCTTTTTCACTTTTTATATCCATACTTCCACCATGAAGTTTTATTATTTCATTACTTATAGCAAGTCCTAGACCGCTACCTGCTTTATTATAATCCTCTTGGAAAAATTTATCTAATACTTTCTTTAAATTTTCTTTTTCTATACCTTCTCCATTATCTGCTACTTTTATAAAAGTAAATTCATCATCTTGAGATATAAATAGTTTTATATATCCATTTTCATTAGTGAATTTTAGTGAATTTTGTATAAGGTTTATAAGAACTTGTCTTAACCTATCTTTATCACCTTGTATTTGAATTAAATTTTCATCTTCAAAGTATGCATCTAAACTTATAGATTTTTTTCTAGATTTTACTATCAATTGATTTATAACACTTTTTACTAAATATTTTATATCAACATTTTCTATTTTTAATTTTATTCTATCAGATGAAAGTCTAGAAAAATCAAGTAATTCTTCAACTAACTTTATAAGTCTTTCCGTTTCATCTTGGATTATATTAAGACCTAAATCCAATTCTTCTTTGGTTATTCCATCATAACTTAAAGTTTCACTCCATCCTTTTATAGATGTAAGTGGCGTTCTTAACTCATGAGAAATTGATGATATAAATTCTTCTTTTAATTTATCACTTTTGTCTATTTCAGATGCCATATAAACGAAAGTATTTGCCAAATCTCGTATTTCATCATCTTCAGTTTCAATATCATTTAGTTTTATACTAAAATTTCCATGAGCAAGTTCATTTGCAAATAGCTTAAGCTCCACTATTGGTTTAATTATAGTATTTGCAAATCTTATACTAAGAGATATTGCTATTAAAAGTATAACAATTCCTGCAAATAAAACCCACGTACTTACTTTAAATATAACTCCATCAATCTGTGATAAAGATAAAGTATACCTTACTGCACCTTGTATTTTGTTGTTAGCTTTTATTGGAACAGATATACTCATAACATGTTCTTTAGTTTCTTCTGTCTTATACATATACGGAGTTAAATTATTATCTCCATCTAGTGCTTTTTTTACATCTTCATATTCTAATATTTTATTACTTTTAAATCCGTACTGGTCTAATATCAGCCTTCTATCTTTATCTATTATTTGAATAGCAAAGTTTTTAGATTTTTCATCTACTGCTTGTTTATCCATTATATTTTTTATTTTAGTTTCAAAACTTGCATTATCAACATTAGAACTAGTATTGTATATAAGTTTGGTATAATATGCTTGATTATTTAGAGTTTGTTTTACATAATCATAATAATAGTTTCTTATGTACAAAATAAACATACTTTCAAATAATAATATAGTTATGATAATTATAATAAAAAAGTTTTTTATTACCCTTTTTTTTAGTCCATAAAAGTGTATCAATGTTTATTATTCCTTTCTAAAACAATAGCCATATCCCCATACAGTCTGTATATATTTAGGCTTAGAAGGATCATCTTCTATTTTATTTCTTATCCTTCTTATATTAACGTCTACTATTTTAAAATCGTATAGACTATTATTTCCCCAAACTTCTTGTAAAATTTGTTCTCTACTTAAAGATTTTTTAGTATTATCCATTAGATATTTTACTATAGCAAGTTCTGTTGGAGTAAGTTCTATTTCCTTATTATTTTTAAATAGTTTTCTTTTGTCCAAATCTAATATAAAAGGCGGTAAAACTACTTTATTAGTATCTAATACTTCTTCATCTTTTTTAACTCTTCTTAATAAAGCATTTATTCTAAATAATAGCTCTTTTATACTAAAAGGTTTTATTATATAATCATCTGCACCTGACATAAAACCTTCTATTTTATCTTCTTCTTGTGATTTAGCTGTAAGCATTATTATTCCTACATTTTCGAAATTTTGTCTTATATACTTACAAACATCTGTTCCGTTTATATCTGGCAACATAACATCTAAAAGAGCTATTTTTATATTATTTTCACTAATTTTTTCAAGTGCTTCTTGTCCATTTTGTGCTTCAATTACTTCATAACCTTCTCTTTTTAGATTGATAGCCACAAAACTCCTTATACCTACTTCATCTTCTAGTATCAATATTTTATCACTCATTTTAAAAAATCTCCTTTTAATCTATTAAAGAAAACTTATTTTTTAACGTTTCAAAATTAATGTTTAATGTTTCACATAGCTTAGAATTATTTATTATCAAATTAAAATTATGATTGTAATTATTAAGTAATATATATTCCCCTTTTGAAATATCTGAAATTTCTTCTACTTTTGAATTTTTATTAGTTATCTTTAACATAAATATATCTTTTATATTTTTATATTTATCCATATAATTAAATTTCAAAATAGTTCCATCTTGTATAGTTTCTTCATCGACATAAATTTTATCTACCAAATTTGGTATTAATTCCATTTTAAAATTATAATCATAATTATAATAAATTTGACTCACAAAATTTAATTTTGGAGAATCTTTATAAGTCAAATCTAATTTATTCCAATTTATATAAAAATCAGAATCTGTGCTATTTTTTATCATCGGTATTTCTATTATACCATCATCATTTATATCTCTAGGATTTATAAAATATTTTTTGAAAAGTACTCCAGTATTTTCAAATAAATCTTGTAATTTACCATTTTCAAATAAAAATACTTTGGTATTATAACCATCTTGTCTAACACTTGGATAATCTATTATTATACCTTTTTTGTTTTTATCTAAATTTCCAAATGTAATATATGAACTATTTATATTCCTAACATCTTCAATTTCTTTAAAATCTATTAATTTTATTTTATCTGTATAATTTAATACACTAATATATGCTTTATTTTCTAGAAAATTATGCGATGTAACTAAAATATCTAATATATCGTCAGAATTTATAAAATCGATAAAAACTTTTATGTCTTTTATATTTTCTTTACCTGATATCCATTCAGATTTTAAAGTATATATTTTTTCAAGTTCGTTATCTTTTAACTCATATACAAATAAGTTCGTTTCTTTAATGTTCTTTACTAGTAATATAATTTCTTTTATACCATCTGAATTCAAATCGTAAAAATTAGCGTATTCGATACTATTTCCAGCTTCTATTATATTATCGATTTTTTTTAGTTTATTATCTTTTACATCTATTAAACTAACTATTATTTCTGAATTTATTTCACTTTCTTCTTCAACTATTTTATCTATCTTTTCAAAAACAACAATTTCATCAGAGGAATCCCTATCTAAATTAACTTGATTTATTTTTCCAACCTCTTTGCTATTTAAAGGATTAGTTAATGTCATATCTATTTGAGGTAGGATTTGCTGTATTTTTTTATATAAAATATAATTTTGTTCACTATAAATCGGCTTTTCATCTATCAACTGCTCTGGTGATTTTACACTCATACTACATCCTGTTGTAGATATTAATATAAAAAATAAAATTCATAATCTAAACAAATTAAAACACCTCTTTTTTAATAAACTACAATAACTTTAAAAATAGAAGTCTTAATTAGACTTCTATTTTTTAGGAAATTTATCTTCAGACCACACTATATCTGCACTATTTCTATTTAAAGAAACATCTTCTTTATTATTCATATTATCAATATTACTTTTTTTAGATTTTCTTTTTAGAACAAATCTTGATTTTCTTCTAGTTTTAAGATTAGTTGTATCTTCTACCTTTTCACTATTTATCTCATTTAATAATATGTCATTATATCTTTCTTCATAAAGAACTTCCTTATTTATCTCATTATCTTCAACTACTTTGGATTTCTTTTTTCTATGTTTTAATAAAGCCATAATATACCTCCATAAATAATATTTATATAAGTATATTAAGATTATATTTATTTATTATCCTTTTTTCTCTATGAGTATTAAATCTGGTGGATTATTTATTTGGTTTATAAATGAAGAACTTAATACGTTAAATTGTTCTTGATTTACTTTTGTCAAAAATTTATATAATTCATTTTTTTCATATGCCCCACCTTCATGTCCTGAATAAATGGCTATACTAATTATACCATTAGGTTTTAACAAATTCATTCCCTTTTTTATAGCTTCTATTGTAGTATGTGGCTTAGTTATTATATTGTGGTCACCTTTTGGCAAATATCCTAAATTAAATATCATAAAATCTATTTGTTTATCTATATATCTATCGATATTCTCATGTCCATCAAGAATTAACTTCGTTCTACTTAATAAATTTTCTTTTTCTAATTTTTCCTTAGTAGAAATTAAAGCTTCTTTTTGGATATCAAAAGAATATAAAAAACCTTCCTCACCTATTATCTTAGCAAGATATAAAGTATCATACCCATTTCCCATAGTAGCATCTACAACTATATCTCCTTTTTTAACTAATTTTTCTATGTACATTTTATTTATATCAGTAATCTTAGTTAAATACTTAGCCCTAAGCATAAATCCTCCTATAAACTTTTTAAGTAAGCTATCTCATCAGATGTTAAATATCTATATTTCCCTATTTCTACATCTTTTATGTTTAAATTCCCCACCGAAACTCTTTTTAATCTAAGAACTGGATGATTTATAGCTCTGCACATTTTTCTTACCTGTCTATTTTTACCTTCATGTATTTGAATTTTACATATCGAATAATTCTTTTCTAAATTAGTTTTTACAACCTTTATCTTTGCAGGTGCAGTTTTGTAATCTTCAATATAAAGACCATCTCTAAAATTTTCTAATTCATTTTCAGTAGGTATACCTTTTACTATCGCCATATAAGTTTTATACACACTATGTTTTGGATGAGTCAATGTGTAAGTCAAATCTCCATCATTAGTTAATATAAGAAGCCCGCTCGTTTCATAATCTAATCTTCCTACAGGATAAATTCTTTCTTTTATATCAGTTATTAAATCTAAAACACTAGGTCTATCAAATTGATCCTTAACAGTAGTTATATACCCTTCTGGCTTATTTAAAACTATATAAACTAAGTTTTCACTAGGTTTTATTTCTTTATCATCTAATAAGACTATATCATTTTTTTCATCTATATCATAAGAAAGTTCTGTAACAACTTTCGAATTAACTTTTACTCTGCCACTAAGTATTATCTCTTCAGATTTTCTTCTAGATGCAATATTGCACGATGCTAAATATTTATTTATCCTCATTTTTTCACCTTTTATCTAAAAATTATACAATTATATATTATCATAATTTTACAAAAAAGCATAAAAGTATTTACTCCTATGCTTTTATATATATCTAAACAATTTAGTTAAATTAAAATCTATAACATTTATATCATAAAAATCTTCGTAATCTTTTTTATCTGATACAATTAAAACTTTAGGTACGTCAAAAAATGGTATACTACACTTTTTTATTTTCTCATCTAGATCATAATATTTTAAGGTATTAAAATTATTAAAATCAACATCTATTACAAGTTGATTTGGTATTAAATTATAATCAAGATACTCAATATAAATATCAAAAGTATCTTGATCTAATTTAATATTCCTATAAAATCTATTAATCTTATATCCTGCTATGCTTAATCTAATATTTATTTCTGTACCTATTATAGCTTTTATTAAATCATTACCTTTATAAACTTTATTACCGTTTAAATAATATACGTATGAATTGTCTTTACATTCATAACATAAACAATTTATAGGATATTTCTTTAAAGTATAATCATTACACATTTTTTTTAAAGTTTTTCTTATATTTCTTCTTGAAATATTTTTATATCCCAAATATTTATAAATTTGTAATTCAGTTATACACCTTACTCTACTAATTAATAACAGTACTTCTTTTTCTAGAGTTCCCATATATACTCTCCCTCGATGAAAATTATTACGTCAAACTGTATTATTAATATATTAATTAGTAGATAAAAGTGTACTAAGCTTTAATTTATTTTTCGATTTATTACTTTAGCAACTATGAATGATAATAAAAAAACAACAACTACTACGATAATTTTTTTAGGACTCCTAAAAAATTCTTCTAAATCATATCCTATATAACTTCCAATTAGAAATAACATTGTTTTTCCACATATCATAGAAGGTATGAATACACTTTTAGAAATACGACTAAAACCTGCACAAATACTTATTAAAAAACTAGGAATAAAAATGATACTATAACAAAAAAATATCACTATATATCCTTGTTTTTTTATCCAAGAAGTTATTTTATCCATTTTTTCATTATTATAATTTTTAAAAAGTGTTTCTCTAAATTTCATAGCTAAAGTATATATAATAAAAGTTCCTGTACAAGAACCTATAATAGAGGCTATTATCCCCTTAGTAAATCCAAGAAGAGCACTATTTAGAACAACTATAGCAAAAAGTGGTATAACGGGAAAAAAACTCTCCAAAAAAGTCAATAATATACCTATTATAAATAATATCTCCTTATTATCTTTGGCTATTAAAATAAGCCCTTCTAAATAATCCATAAAAAATACCTTTCATTTTTTAGATATATTATATCATTTTTATTTAAATTATAATCATATTAAATTAAAATAATTATTAAGACCTTTCTCTAAATTATATAAATTTAAAAAACCTTCCTCATATAAAGTTTGACATGCAATCATACTTCTTTTTCCTCCACTACAAATGCAAACTATCTCACTATTTTTATATTCATATAGCTCATCAACTCTAAACATAAGTTCATGAAGAGGTATATTTATAGAATTTTTTATATTTTTCTCCTTAAATTCATAGTTTTCTCTAACATCTAATAAAACTATATTCTTATTTTCTTTAATCATATTATTTAATTTAACTTTGTCTATATTTTCAAAAAACATTTCTTTACTCCTTCTTAAATATACTACTATTTTTATATTCCCAAATTTAAATAATGTGTATCAAAAAATATTTTCAAATCATAATTTTATAATAAAGGGGTGTTTTAAATGAAACTTACAGATGTAAAAATAAAAAATACTGTTATAGTTGATAAATTATATTTTAAGGATAAAACTAGAGAAAGAATGCTTTCATTAGGTTTGACGCCTGGAACAAAAGTAACTGTATTAAAAAAAGGTCCCAAAAATAATCTAGCTATTTATAAATTTAGAGGATGTAAAATAGCATTGAGGAATACTGAAAGTGATTTAATAATAGTTAAGGAGTGATGAATATTACTAGTACTGTAAATTATTTAAAAGATATGTTTGATATAGATAAAAAACAAGATGAAATAGTAGTAGCTCTTGCAGGAAATCCAAATACAGGAAAAAGCACTATTTTCAATTCTTTAACAGGTCTTAATCAACATACAGGAAACTGGCCTGGAAAAACAGTTTCAACGGCAAGAGGTTACTTTAAATATAAAGATGATAAATATATGTTAGTAGATTTACCTGGTACTTATTCTTTATTTTATTCATCAGAAGAAGAACTTGTTGCTCGTGATTTTATATGCTTTGGTAAACCAGATATAGTTTTAGTAGTTTGTGATGCAAATTCACTAGAAAGAAACTTTAATTTATTATTTCAAATTATGGAACTAACAAAAAACATTGTTCTGTGTATAAATCTAATAGATGAGGCAAATAAAAACGGCTTAAGTATAGATAAACATTATCTAGAAAACAAACTCAAAATACCTGTTATATTAACTTCTGCTAGAAATAACATAGGTATTGACGAACTTTTAGAAACTATTTACTTACAAAAATATAAAAACAACTTTGAAAATATGGTACTTACTTATAATAAAAATATAGAAGATACAATAAAACCTATTGAAAGAAAATTAAATAAATTAAATTGTATAGATAGTAGGTGGTTATCTCTTAGAATTTTAGATGGTGATGAAACTATATTCGCTTCAATGAAAAAATATCTAGAAAAAGATGATTTTGAATATATAAAAAATATAAAAAATCAATTAAATTATGATAAAGAAATTATTAGAGATGAACTTATAAAAACTAATTATAAATATGCAGAGGATATATCAAAAAAATCTGTTAAAAATTCGATAAGTAGTATAGATAAAGATGAAAAAATAGATAATATAGTAACATCAAATATATTCGGAATACCTATTATGATTTTACTACTTACATTAACTCTGTGGTTTACTATACAAGGCGCTAACTATCCTTCTAGTTTTCTATCTAATATGTTTTTTAATATTGAACCGCACATATTTAATTTTTTTAGCTATTTAAATTTACCTATATCACTTAATGAGCTTTTAGTGTTTGGTGTTTATAGAACTCTTACTTGGGTTATAGCTGTAATGTTACCACCTATGGCAATATTTTTTCCTATATTCACAATACTAGAAGATTTAGGATATCTTCCTAGGATTGCATTTAATTTAGACCATTTATTCAAAAAAGCTTGTGCACACGGAAAACAGAGTTTGACTATGTGTATGGGATTTGGTTGTAATGCTTGTGGAGTAATTGGATGTAGAATAATAGAATCTCCTCGTGAAAGATTAATAGCTATACTAACTAATAATTTCGTTCCTTGTAACGGAAGATTTCCTACTTTAATAACCATATCTACTATATTCTTTGCATCTTACTTTAATAGTTCATTTTTATCTTCCTCAGTAACGGCTTTATCTGTAACTTTACTTATAATATTTAGTATATCTATAACTTTATTAGTATCTTTTATATTATCAAAAACTCTATTAAAAGGTATACCTTCTACTTTTACTCTAGAACTCCCACCTTATAGAGTTCCTCAATTTGGTAAAGTTATATATACTTCTATAATTGATAGAACAATGTTTGTATTAAGTAGAGCTATTATAGTAGCCATACCTGCTGGAGTAATCATATGGATTTTTACAAATATTTATATAGACAATATTTCTATACTAAATCATATAGCTAATTTTCTTAACCCTTTTGCTAAATTAATAGGATTAGACGGATTTATACTACTTGCATTCATATTAGGTTTTCCTGCTAATGAAATAGTAATTCCTATATTAATTATGTCATATCTTAATACAAACACAATGGTAGAATTAGATAATATAAATGCTCTTGGTGAAATTCTAATAAATAATGGTTGGACTCATTTGACAGCGCTAAATGTTATGCTATTTAGCCTTCTACATTGGCCTTGTAGTACAACACTACTTACTATAAAAAAAGAGACCAACAGTATAAAATGGACTTTTCTAGGATTTTTAATCCCAACTATAATCTCATTTATAGTATGTGGTTTTACTACACTTATATATAATATCATCTAAGTATATATTGTCGCATAATAAATGCGACAATATATACTTTATTTCATTTTATCAATTCTATGTTCTACCTTATTCATCATTTTATCAACTTTTTCTTCTGTCATATCAACTGCATTTTTAAATCCATGTTTAACGTCATCTGCAACTTCTTTTACCATATGCTCAGCTTTTTTCATAGTTCTTTTAACATCATTTTTCATTTCATTCATATTTTCCATAAAAAGTACCTCCTTTAGTTTGTAATATTATTATTTACTTATTTTTTATATATTATTCTATAAAGTAAAAAAGTAGTCTAAAGACTACTTTTTCTTTGTTGTAATTTTAATTTATCCAGATATGAAACAGCACTTAAAGCTGCTATATGACCTTGACCTGCTGACTTTATATATGAATAAGGCTTACCTGCACAATCTCCAGCTGCAAAACATCCTTTTATACTAGTTTGCATATTCAAATCAACTTTTATATGAGGTCCATCAGTTTCAATTCCTGGAACTAATGATTTTGCAGATGCACTATCTTTTATAACAAAAACCCCATCTACATCTATTTCATTTTCTTTAAATGAAACTTTACTTGCTAAGCTATCACCTTTTATTTCAACAGGTCTATCATTTATAACTTCTATAGATTCATTTAGTAGACTTTCTGTTCTTAGAAGACCATCTTTTTTATACATAGGTATAAAATAAGTTTTTGATGCTACTTCACTTAAGAAGTTTGCTTCTTCTTCCGATTCTTCATTATAACCAATTACAGCTACCTTTTTACCCCTATATAAAGGTGCATCACAAGTCGCACAATATCCAACGCCTTTTCCTAAAAATTCTTCTTCGCCTTTTATAGGTCTTGTATATTCTACTCCAGTAGCTAGTATAACTGTAGTTGATTCAAACATTTCATCACCAGACATAAGTGCAAAGTATTCACCCATAGCATAAATACTATTTATCTTTTTATGAGTTACTTCAATACCCATACTTTCTATATGCTCTTTAAATTTATTTTTTAATTCTTCCCCACTTATTTCACTAAATCCTAAATAATTATCTATAGATGGTGCTTTCACAAGTTTATTGCTTAATAAATCATTTCCAAAAATTATAATATTTTTATTACGTATTGTTGCATTAATAGCTGCTGATAAACCTGCAGGTCCACTTCCAATTATAGCTATATCATATCTCATTAATTCCACCCTATCTTATAAATGTGATTTTACCTTTTCTACTAATTTTTCTTTAGGCATAAATCCTACCATACTATCTACTTTTTGACCATTTTTGAATATCATCATAGTAGGAACTGTAGTTATATTAAATCTTTGTGCTATTTCCAAACTTTGGTCTATATCAACTTTAACAAATGTAGCGTCCACTTCTTGACTAGCTTCATCAAATACTGGAGCTAACATTTTACAAGGTCCACACCAAGTTGCAAAAAAATCAACTACTACCACCCCATTTTCTATTGCTTTATCAAATTCAGATGTATTTATTACTCTTGCCATTTTTTATATCCTCCTAAAAATCTTATTAATAATATTATACCCTATTTTCAAATAATTAAATCATTTTAAATATTATACTGTGACTTAGTCACATTATTTATTTATATTTACCTTTCCTATTTTTTTATCAATATATATATTTGCTTTTGCACTAATATTGTCATAACTATAACCTATTAACTCTGTATATTTTGCATCCTCTGATAATATTATTTGCAACTTTTTTTCTTCTAATGATTTTAATACCTCATAAGCTATTATATCATTGACTTTTATGCATTCTTTTTCTTCATTTAGTTCTGCTACTTTTATTTTTATGTTTCCTAAATCGCTTTTTGATAAATTTTTTACTTTTATTTCATAAACGTTATCTTCTTTATTATCTTGAACTTTATAAATATCAGAAGTAGTTAGAACATCATAATCTTTTATATCATTTGTTTCTTTTTTTATTTTTGTTATTGTAAATTTGTTATTTTTTATATCAACGCTTACTTTATTTTCATTAAAAGTATAATTATAAGTTATGACTTCCACATCATCTATATGATTCTTACACAATAATTCTACGTATATAACTTCCGAAGGCATCAAACTCATTTGTAAAAAATTCTCTGAACTAGATACTATATTTTTATTAGAGTCTACTTCATTATATTTTATAGATATATTGCTTAAATTAAAATCTGATATATTTTTTATTCTAATTTTTTTTATATTTTCATTTTCTGCATAATCGTTTTCCACATAATCTATTTCTAATGCTCGTGCAGTTTCATTTGTAATTTCTGCACTTGGCACTAATTCTATAAGTGCTTTTTTTTCTAATTGTTGTTTCTTAGTTTCACAACCGCTAAATAAAAAAATATTCGAAATTATAATTAAAAATAAACATATATTTTTTAAATACATAATAATGTTTTATTTAACCACTCCTTTTTGTAAACTTTAGAGTCATACACTATTAAGATATTTTAACACATTATCTTGAGTTTATCAAAGTTAATGTATAGCATATTTTAAATCTTTAAATTAACTAATCTTTATAAAAATTCATTTACTACTTCATCTATAGATTTATAGTTATATCCATTAGAATTATAGTAAAGTAAAATAGCTTCTTCCTTTTCACGAATAGTTTCTTTTGTAAAATCTACACCGGTTAATTGTGATATTTCTTTTGAAAGTTTTAATATAATTTCATCTTTTGTTATTCTTTTATCTTCTACTTTTTTTATCATTTTTATTCCTCCTAAATCTATATTATCATAAATTATTATTTTTTGCATAAAAAACACAGGCTTAGCTCACTAGTTTTACATTAATGTAAAATTTAATACTTTGCAAAATAACCCTTATATGTATAAAGCTATAACTTGAAATATTTTCATAAAAAATAACCTTCTTCGTATGGATTTATTGTTACTTCTATTTTGACCGAAGGAGGTTATTTCTTTCATTATATAAATTTTGTAGAAAATCAAGTTGCAAATATTAGTTAAATGCAACACTAGTGATGAATATGCACTCTTTTTTATTCGTAGTTTTCCATAAAACTATGTTTTTTCCCATCTATTTGCCACCCTAAAACAGAATCTATATTAACATTCTCGGCAGCTTTAAATATAGATTTTTCTACGTCTTTAAAATTTTCTCCAAGACTTTTTATTAAATCTTTTATTTCATATCTTTTGTTTCCAGTTTTTTTAGCAGCAACCATACAAGCACAATTAAGTGGCCAAATCCCACTATTTTGTATAAACCTTATTATATGTTCTTCTCTTATGTAATAAAGAGGCCTTATGATTTGTATACCGTCAAAATTAGTAGAATTTAATTTAGGCAGCATAGTCTTAAAATTACCTGCACAAAGTAAATTAAGCATAGTAGTTTCTATTACATCATCATAATGATGACCAAGTGCTAATTTATTACAACCAAGTTCTTCTGCCTTTGAATAAAGCGCTCCCCTTCTCATTCTAGCGCACATATAACAAGGATAATCTTTTGCTATTTCATCAGCTATTTCAAAAATCCTTGAATCAAATAAATGTATCGGAATTTGTAAATATTCACAATTATCTATTAAAAGCTGTCTAATATCTTTATGATACCCTGGGTCCATAGCTATAAATTCAACTTCAAAATTAACTTGTCCGTGCCTTTTTAATTCTTGAAACATCTTAGCCATAAGTAAACTGTCTTTACCTCCAGATATAGCAACAGCTATCTTATCGCCTTCTTCAACTAATTTATAATCTCTTATAGCCTTTATAAATTTAGACCATATATGCTTTCTATATCTTTTTATTATACTTCTTTCTATATCTTTAAGTGGTTGTCTTTCTTCAAAAGGTACTATAATTTCGCAACCTTTACCTGCTAAATCACTCATAAAATCACCTCTTTTTATTCATATTTTTTCATTTTATCACAAAATAAGTTTATCATTCAATATAAAAACTATTGAAGATTATCTATTTTATGTAACATTTTGTTGATAATTATATACTATATTATTATATTCTATAAAGGAGGTTTTAAAATGAAAAAAAGAGGGGTTTCTAAAGTAACAGGAAACAATTTAGCAAGACCTTATGTTAATAATCAAACTTTTACTAAAATTTACTCAACAGAAAGAGCCTTAAAATTTGGCACTATCTTTCCTGAACTTAATTTAGTAGATTCTTTAATGTATAATAAAAATTTATACTCTACACCTAAAAATAGAAGGGGGAAAAGATAATGAATAAAAAAGAATTAATAAATAAAATAAAAGAACTTTCATTTGCTTGTCTTGATATGAATTTATATCTTGATACTCATCCAGAAGATACCGAAGCTTTAAATATGTTTAATTCACTATCTTCTCAACTTATACAAAATAAAAATGCTTACGAAAAAAAATTTGGTCCTTTAACTAATTTTGGACTTTCTTCAAATAAAAATTCTTTCCAATGGGTTGATGAACCTTGGCCTTGGGAAAAAGAGTTTAATAATTAAGGGGGATTTAATATGTGGATTTATCAAAAAACTTTACAACATCCAGTTAATATAAAAAATAAGGATTTAAAAATGGCAAAACTTTTAATAACTCAATTTGGTGGTCCAAATGGAGAATTAGGTGCAGCTATTAGATATCTAAGCCAAAGATATACTATGCCAACAGGAAAATCAAAAGCACTTCTTACTGATATAGGAACTGAGGAATTAGCTCATGTTGAAATGATTGCTACTATGGTTCATCAATTAACTTATGATGCAAGCATTGATGAATTAAAAAAAGCAGGACTTAGTGCAAATTATGCACAAAACGGTTATGGAATATTCCCATCAGATGCTAACGGTATTCCATTTAGTACAGGCGGTATAGCAGTTATGGGAAATGCCGTAACTGATTTACACGAGAGTATGGCAGCAGAACAAAAAGCTCTGGCTACCTACTATCATCTTATAAATTTAACAGATGATGTAGATATGATTGATACTTTAAGATTTTTAGCAGAAAGAGAAATAGTTCATTACCAAAGATTCGGAGAGGCTTTAATGGACGTTTATGCACACGAAGATACTAAAAAAACTTTTTAAAAGCCTAGGTCTAACCTAGGCTTTATCATGAAAATTACCAATATTTCTAAACTTATCATATCTTAAAGATAACATTTCATCAGTTTCTAAACTAAGTAAATATTCAATATCTTTAAGTATTACTTCTTTTATATTATCTCTTAATAAATAAGGATTATTATGTGCTCCTTCATCAGGTTCATCAATTATTCCATCTATTATGTTAAATTCTAACAATTCAGAAGAAGTTATCTTCATAACTTCACAAGCTTCTTTTACCCTAGAAGAATCTTTCCATAAAATAGATGAAAATCCTTCTGGTGATAAAATTGAATATATAGAATTTTTAAGCATGTAAACTTTGTCTGCTACTGCAAGAGCAAGTGCTCCTCCACTTCCACCTTCTCCTATTATAATAGAAATTATAGGTACTTTTAAAAAACTCATTTCAAGTAGATTTTTTGCAATAGCTTCACCTTGACCTCTTTCTTCTGCTTCAACCCCACAGAAAGCTCCTGGGGTATCTACAAAACATATTATTGGTCTTTTAAATTTTTCTGCTTGTTTCATAAGTCTAAGTGCTTTTCTATAACCTTCTGGATGTGGCATACCAAAATTAGCTTTTAGATTTTCACTAGTAGTCTTTCCCTTATTTATACCTATAACAGTTACATTTATAGAATTTATAGATGCTATTCCAGCTATTATAGCTTTATCATCTTTATAACACCTATCTCCATGCAATTCTATAAAATCATCGAATATATTTTCTATATAAAATTTAGCATTTGGTCTATTCTTATCTCTAGCTATATTTACAATTTCATAAGGAGATTTACTCATTTTCAACAACTCCATGTAAAGTTAGTATTTTCGATAAAGTTTGTTTAAGTTCACTTCTTTTTACTATTTTATCTATAAAACCTTTTTCATTTAAAAACTCCGAAGTTTGAAAACCTTCAGGTAAACTCTGTTTTATAGTTCCTTCTATAACTCTTCTACCTGCAAATCCAACAGTAGCCATGGGTTCAGCAAGAATTATATCTCCTTGCATTGCAAAACTTGCAGTTACTCCACCAGTAGTTGGATTAGTTATAACACTTATATATAAAAGATTTTTTTCATCATGTCTTTTTATAGCTTGAGAAATCTTTGCCATTTGCATCAAAGAAAATATACCTTCTTGCATTCTAGCTCCACCTGATGCACAAAAAATTATAATAGGAAGATTATTGTCAGTTGCATATTCAACTAATCTAGTTATTTTTTCTCCAACAGCACAACCCATACTTCCCATCATAAAATTACTATCCATAATAGCTATACAAACTTTTTTTGAGTTTATAAGACCATATCCAGTAACAACAGCTTCTTCAAGAGATGATTTATTTTTATTATCCTCTAATTTTTTATCATAGTCCGGAAAGTCAAGAGGATTAATGCTTTTTATATCTTTGAACATTTCTATAAATGAATTTTCGTCTAATATTTGCTCTATTCTTTTTTTTGAACTTATTACGAAATGATAATTACAATTTATGCATATATTATTATTATTTTCTAATTCATCTTTATAGATTATAGTATTGCAATTAGAACATTTAATCCATTTGCCTTCTGGTATATTTATTTTCTTATCATAAAAAGTACGTTTACTAATAGTAACATAGTTCTTTTTTCCAATTAAATTTTTAATCATTTTCTCACCATCTTTTCATTCAAAAATGATGTATTAAAATCTCCGTTAATAAAATCTTCATTTTCTAAAATCTCATATTGAAAATCTATATTGGTTTTTATACCACCTATTGCAAACTCAAATAAACATCTTTTCATTTTATTTATAGCTTCTTCCCTATTTTCACCATAAGTTATAAGCTTTCCTATCATGGAATCATAATAGGGTGGTATTTCATATCCAGAATAAATACTACTATCAAATCTTACGCCAAAACCTGAAGGAATACTAAGTTCCGTTATAGTTCCAGGTGAAGGAGTAAAATTATTTTCTATATCCTGAGCATTTATTCTACACTCTATAGAATGACCATTTATTTTTATATCTTCTTGTTTTAAATTAAGCTTCATATTTGATGCAATTTTAAGTTGTTCTTTTACTATATCAATTCCGGTTACCATTTCGGTTACAGGGTGTTCTACTTGAATTCTAGTATTCATTTCCATAAAATAAAAATTTTTATTCTTATCTACTAAAAATTCTATCGTCCCAACATTCTTATAATCAACTACTTTTGCAACCTTTATAGCTATATCCCCCATTTTTTTTCTTAATTTTTCATCTAAAAATATTGAAGGCGCTTCTTCTAATACTTTCTGATTATTGATTTGAAGAGAACATTCTCTTTCTCCTAAATGGATGATATTTTTATGTTCGTCTGCAATTATTTGAAATTCTATATGTCTTGGATTTTCTATATATTTTTCTATATATACCCTATCATCACCAAAACAAGCTTTTGCTTCTTTCTTAGCAGTTTCATAGTTTAATTTAAAATCTTTTAAATCTTTTACTATCCTTATACCTTTTCCACCACCACCACTAGAAGCTTTTATCATAAGTGGAGTACCTATTTCACAAGCTATTTCATAAGCTTTTTCATAACTTTCTATATCGCCTTCATAACCTGGAACTACTGGTATATTAGCTTTTTTCATAACTTCCCTAGCTTTTGATTTATCACCCATAAGTTCAATAGTCTTATAATCAGGTCCAATAAATTTTATATTGCATTCTTCACACATTTTTGCAAATTTAGCATTTTCAGATAAAAATCCAAAACCTGGGTGTATAGCATCACAACCAGTTAATACACAGGCGCTAAGTATATTTATGATATTTAGATAACTATCTTTAGACTGTGCCGGTCCAACACAGACAGAATAATCAGCTATTTGTGTATGAAGTGCTTCTTTGTCTGCTTCAGAATATATAGAAACTGTTTCTATTCCAAGTTCTCTACAAGCTCTTATTATCCTTACAGCTATTTCCCCTCTATTTGCTATAAGTATTTTTTTTAACATTAAGCATCACCTATAGCGAACATTATTTCACCTTCACAAACTTTTTTCCCATCTACTTTAGCTACCCCTTTTCCAACACCTATACTGCCTTTCATTTTTATTATTTCTACTTCTAGTTCTAATTTATCCCCTGGAACTACTTGTTTTTTCCACCTAACTTTATCTGCTCCAACCAAAAATCCTATTTTACCTTTAAATTCATCTTTTGATAAAATAGCCACTGCTCCAAGTTGTGCTAAAGCTTCAAGTATTAAAACTCCCGGCATTACAGGATAAGTTGGAAAATGTCCATTAAAAAAGGGCTCATTTGAACTAACATTTTTATATCCTTTTATACTAACTCCATCAACTATTTCAGTTACTCTATCAACTAATAAAAAAGGATATCTGTGAGGTATTATATCTTTTATTTCATTTACTCCTAACATATCCACTACCTACTTTTTTATAATTTCTTTATCTTAAATAATTCTTGATTATATTCAACCATATCAGAATCATTAACTAAAATATCTATCACTTCAAAATCGAATTCAGCTACTATCTCGTTCATAAGTTTCATAGCTTCAACTATACATAAAATATCGCCTTTTGCTACCTTTTGACCTTTTACTATAAATGGTTCAGCATCTTTTGAAGGTGCTTTATAAAATGTACCTACCATAGGACTTTTTATATACTCAAAATTATCATAAATTTCCTCACTTATAGTATTGCTACTTTCAACTTTTTCTGTTTTATTATTTTCAGAAGTAACTTCTACTTTTTCTATATTCCTCGATAAAGATTTGTCCATCTTAATGTATCCATCATCAATACTCGCTTCAAAATAAGATAAAGAAGAACTGTCAATAATGCTTATTAATTCTTTAACTTGTTCAAATTTCATCTTATTTTACTCCCATCTTTTAAACACTAAAGATGCATTATGTCCACCAAACCCTAAAGAATTAGTTAATACATAATTTAATTTAGCTTCTCTACCAACGTTTGGCACATAATCTAAGTCTAATTCTTCATCTGAAACTTTATATCCTATCGTAGGAGGTATAAATCCTTCTTGAAGAGCTTTAACGCATATTATAGATTCAACTGCTCCTGCTGCTCCAAGCAAGTGTCCTGTCATAGATTTAGTCGAAGATATAGGAATATTCTTAGCATTTTCTTTAAATACATTCTTTATAGCTCTAGTTTCGAATAAATCATTGTACGGTGTAGATGTGCCATGTGCATTTATATAAGAAATTTCACTTGTATCTATATTAGCTTCTTGTATTGCATCTTTCATAGCCTTAGACGCCCCAAAACCTTCAGGGTCTGGTGATGTTATATGAAATGCATCACAAGTTGAACCATAACCTACAACTTCTGCAAGTATCTTAGCTCCTCTTTTTTGAGCATGTTCTAAACTTTCTAAAACTAAAGCTCCCGCACCTTCTCCCATTACAAATCCACTTCTTTCCTTATCAAAAGGAATAGATGATCTTTCAGGATCATTATTTGAATTTAAAGCTCTCATATTTTGAAAACCTGCTATTCCTATTGTAGTTATAGGTGCTTCACTCGCTCCACATATTATAACATCTGCATAACCGTGTTTTATATGTCTAAATGCATCACCTATACTATTAGTTCCAGTTGCACAAGCCGTAACAACAGATGTACACATTCCACGAGCTCCATATTTAATAGCTATGTTAGCACCAACTGCATTTATTATTGCCATTGGAACATACATTGGTGAAACTCTTTTAGGTCCTCTATCATAAACATTTTTTATTTCAACTTCGTGAGTATTATATCCACCTATTCCAGAACTAAACATTACTCCAAATCTATCTTTGTCAATCTTTTCTAAATCAAGACCAGAGTTATTAAAAGCCTCCATACTAGCTATAAGACCATACTGAGTAAATCTGTCTATTCTTCTAGCTTCTTTTTTATCTATATAATCATATAAATTAAAATCTTTCAATTCTCCTGCTATTTTTACTTCTAAATCAGAAGTGTCTATAGATTTTATAAAATCTATACCTAATTTTCCTTTTTTAGAATTTTCCCAGAAATCCTCAACATTATTTCCAATAGGTGTCAAAGCTCCCATTCCTGTTACTACAACTCTCATAAAATCCCTCCATTTACATCGACATTCCACCGTCAACGTGTAATACTTGACCAGTTATATAATTAGAATAATCACTACCTAAAAACACAGCCATATTAGCAATATCCTCAGTACTTCCTAACTTTTTAAGAGGTATTTGAGAAAGTATAGCCTTTTTATGTTCGTCACTCAAAGAACTAGTCATATCTGTTTCTATAAATCCTGGTGCAATTGCATTAACATTTATATTTTTTGCTCCAAGTTCTCTTGCTAATGATTTTGTCATTCCTATAACACCTGCTTTTGACGCGCAGTAATTAACTTGACCTGCATTACCTAAAACACCAACAACAGAAGACATATTAATTATTTTTCCGTATTTTTGTCTTAACATGACTGACGTAACAGCCTTTAAACAATTAAAAGTACCTTTTAAGTTTACATCTATTACTTTATCAAAATCATCTTCACTCATTCTTATTATTAAAGAATCCTTAGTTATACCAGCATTATTTACGAATATATCTATTTTTCCAAATTCTTTTTTAGCTTCATTTACTAAATTTATAGCATCATCTAATATAGAAACATCTGCTTTAACTATTAAAGTCTTTACTCCAAAAGATTTAACCTCATCTTCTACTATTTTTGCTCTTTCTATATCATTTTCACTTTTATAATTTATGACTATATTACAACCTAAAGATGCATATTTTAAAGCTATTGCTTTTCCTATCCCTCTAGTTGAACCAGTTATTATAGCACATTTATCTTTTAACATAACATCACCTAAATATTTTTTAAATTATCAACTACTTCTTTCAAAGATTTAAAATCTTCTATATTATAAGTTTTAACACTTCTATTTATTTTTTTAACAAATCCAGTTAAAGTTTTTCCAGGTCCTAATTCTATGAAAGTATCAACACCTTTTTCTATCATATCATTTATACTATCTTCAAATAAAACTGACGACATTATATGTTTTCTTAAAATTTCTTTTATATCATCATCTTTTTTATAAGGTTTTCCAAGTAAATTAGAATAAACAACTTTATCAAAATCATTTATATGAATATCTTTTAAATCTTCGTAAAATTCATAGCTAGCTTTTTCATATAAAGAACTGTGAAAAGGTCCACTTACTTTTAAAGGAACAAAAACTCCTCTTTTTTCTTTTACTAATTCACTAGCTTTATTTATAGCATCAATTTCACCAGTTATGACAACTTGTCCAGGACAATTAAAATTAGCTACCTCTATTACTCCAAATTTTGAAGATTCTTTTAAAATTTCATCTAGTTTTTCATTATCAAGTCTTAAAACTGCTGCCATAGAACCTATACCTTCTTCTATCGCACTATCCATTATACTGGCTCTTTTTTTAACTATTTTTAGACCTTCTTCAAATGAAAATACATTAGAATAAATCAAAGCACTGTACTCTCCTAGTGATAATCCTGCTACAAAATCTGCCTCTATACCTTCTAAGGATAGTGCCTTTTGACAAGCAAGAGAAGTTATAAGTATTGCAAGTTGATTATTTCTAGTCAAAGTTAGCTCATCTTCTGGCCCTTCAAAAATAAGTTTTTTAATAGGAATTCCTAAAATTTCTTCTGATTTGTCAAATATTTCTTTACATTCTTTTATGTTATCGTATAGGTCTTTTCCCATGCCAATATACTGTGCACCTTGGCCTGGAAATAAAAATGCTATCTTCCCCATAAAATTACCTTCCATATTATAATTTTTTTATAGAATTAATACATTCATAAAATCCATCTACTAATTCATTTATTATTTCTTCACAAGTTTGTTCTTTATTTACTAAACCTGCTATTTGACCTGCCATTACAGAACCATTTACTACATCACCGTCTACTACTGCTTTTTTCAAAGCACCTTTTCCTATAGTTTCTAGTTCTTCAATACTCGCACCTGATTTTTCTAATTTTTGATATTCTCTAGTTAAATTATTCTTTAATACTCTAATAGGATGACCTGTACTCATTCCTGTCACTTCACTATCAGTATCTTTAGAGCTTATTACTTTATCTTTGTAGTTTTGATGAACATTACATTCTTTAGAAACTAAAAATCTAGTACCAATCTGAACTCCACAAGCACCTAACATAAAACTAGCTGCTATTCCTCTACCATCTGCTATTCCTCCTGCTGCTATAACCGGTATATTTACGTTATCAACAACTTGAGGAAGTAAGCTCATAGTAGTTAACTTTCCTATATGTCCACCTGATTCCATTCCTTCAACTATAACAGCATCTGCTCCTAGTTTTTCCATTTTCTTAGCAATTGCCACAGAAGGTATAACAGGTATCACTTTTATATTATGTTCTTTCCACATATCTATGTATTTCCCTGGACTTCCTGCTCCAGTAGTAACTACCTCTACTTTTTCTTCACAAACTAAGTTTGCTATTTCATCTATATTATCGCTCATAAGCATTATATTAACGCCAAAAGGCTTATTAGTTTTTTCTTTAGCACGTCTTATTTGCTCTCTTATAACCTCAACTAGTCCATATCCAGATATTATACCAAGACCTCCTGCTTCACTTACTGCTGCCGCTAAATCAGCATCAGAAATCCAAGCCATTGCTCCTTGAAATATAGGATATTTTATATTAAGTAATTCAGTTATTTTAGAATTTTTCATAAAGCACCTCCAAAATGCTTACAATATATTTAACCATATATACCATTTTACAAAAGTTATAGCAAATGGTCAATCCCTACAAAGTTGTACTAATTTATCGTATTTATTCTTATAAAAAAATAGTCCCAAAGGACTATTTTTTAAATCTAAAAAGCATCAGAAAGTTCTATATCAACTTTTTCTTCATCTATTAAATAACTATTTTCAGTTTGATTTTCTTTAATTAACTTTTCATTAGGTAAGTATATTTCAAAAGTAGTTCCTTTTTTCCCATCACTAAACAATTCTATTTTACCACCACTACTTCTTACCATTGATTCAACTATACTAAGACCTATCCCACTTCCTTGACTTTTTTTAATAGATTTATCATTTTGTATGAATCTATCAAATATTTTTGATTGCATATCTAAAGGTATTCCTATACCATCATCAGCCACTACTATCTTTACATACTTATTATCAATATATATATTAACCCAAATATGACCATTCTTATCAGTAAATTTTATAGCATTTGAAAGCAAGTTTAATACTATTCTCTCTATCATATCTACATCAGCTTTTATTATATGTTCCTCGACTTCAGTATCAAATATAACTTTTATCTGTTTTTGATTTGCATAATTTAAAACCGATTGAGTAATTCCCTCTACAACCATAACGATATCTATATTTATAAATTTAGGTTTTATAAATTCCATATCGGGTTTAGTAACGTCAAGTGTGTTATTTATAAGCTTTATCATTCTTTGACAATTATTTTTTAAAAATTTACTATGAGTAGTATAATAAGAAATAAAATCTTCTTCATCTTTCTTTTTGTCCAGCAACTGAACAGTAGAATAAAATATATTAATAGGTGTTTTTAAGTCGTGAGAAATATTAGCAAAAAATTCATTTCTTATATTTTCCTGCTGTTTATATTTTTCGTACTCAATAAGTTCTCGCTGTTCTCTCATTCTTTTAGTAACATTTCTAAACATCACTATAGTTAATATTTCTTTATCATATTCCAAAATCTGAACCATGCAATTTATAAATTCATCTAGCGTCTTTATTTCTAAAGGACCACTCCAGTATTTTTTCTCATTTAAAATATCAAGAACATATTTTATATATTCTTTATCTATTAAATCTAATTTTTTCAAAATGGATTCATAAATCCCTTCATCATTTCCATTGAAGTAATCTCTAGCTTTGTTGTTCATATATCTAACTTTGTTATTTTTATCAAATATTAATATACAACTATGTACATTCTCATCTGTCATTTTCTTAAATATAAAGTTCTCATCTTGTAAATCTTTATTTTTCTTTGTCTTAAATAAAAGCTCAAAAACAAGTCCACACACAAGAATCATAAAAGCTATATAAGTTATAGATATTGATAAAACCTGTGTATATAACGATTCAAAAAGCATACTATGTATATAACATATCCATTTTAAAGAAAATATAAAAAAACTTGCACCTATAACTGCATATATATATTCCTTTTGATTTATAGATTTCGAAAAATATATAAAACTTAAAAACAAATAAAATAAAAACAAAAATATGTTATAATTTATAAAATATTCTTCACTCCTTAACTTAGTCCCCAATATATCTAAGTTATTAAAAATATTTATCAATGTAGAAATAAATAATATAAAAATCGCCGTCTTAATCTTATTTTTTAATATAATTTTTCTTATCTTCTTAAAATTCAAAACACTTATTGACAACATTAAAATTCTAAGTAATGAATTTTCAAATAATATATGACTACTTTCTAAAACATTATTTTTATTGTAAATAAATCCATCAACATTCCCAAAAAGTAAGTCAACTAAAAACACCATAAAAGAAAGCGCTATTATAAATAGTTCTTCTTTATTATTACTATTAAAGCAGGTTATACAACTTATAATAGCTAAACTAGCAAGTAAAAAATCAAAACTTTTTATAAAGGTTAAAATGTGCTCTGTTTCTAAATCATCTATATACAAGGAATTATAAAAAAACAGTATATACATCATAAAAACTAATAGAGAAAATGTTAATATA
>JAGHEK010000127.1 GCA_017889265.1 Romboutsia sp.
ATGTGGGAATTTATAAGTAAAGATGGTAGAAAGTCACAGAAAATAAAAAGGGTCATTGAAGATGCAATGAATGCCTCTCAATTTGTAGCAAGTAAAGAAGTTAAAAATGATGTTAAAGAATCATATGCATCTGATGAACTAGAAGAGGAAATAGATATAGATGAATTAGATGGTATAGATTTATAATTTATTATAAAAATAAATAAAATATATGTACTTTCATAATTAGAAAGGATTAGATAATATGACTAGAACTTTACTAAGTCCAAAAGTAGACTTTGTATTTAAAAAGATATTTGGCTCAGAAGAAAATAAAAGTGTATTAATATCATTTCTAAATGCAACATTAAAACCTAAAAAAGAAATAGTATCAGTAGATTTAAAAAATACAGATATAGAAAAAGAATATTTTAACCTATAAGGCGTAATTCCTCTTCCTCACCGTAGGAGGTGGAGGATGTAAGCCTGCTGATAGTTTTTTTTTACTTGATTTTCATAAAAATATATTGTATTATTAATTTAGTAGTATAAGTTGAAAGAAAGTGATTACAATGAAATTAGATACTAATAATCATTCAGTATTCTCGCTTCATTATCATTTAGTTATGTGTATCAAATATAGAAGAAAAGTAATAAATGATTCTATATCAGATAGACTAAAAGATATATTTGTAGATATTGCACCTAATTATGGCGTAGAGTTGCTAGAATGGAATCATGATATTGACCATGTACACTTATTATTCAAAGCAAAGCCGAATACAGAAATATCGAAATTACTAAATGCTTATAAATCTGCATCAAGTAGACGAATAAAAAATGAATTTCCAAGTATTCGCAAACACCTATGGAAAGAATACTTTTGGAGTAAAAGTTATTGTTTAGTGACAACTGGTGGTGCTCCATTAGAAGTTGTAAAACAATATATAGAAAATCAAGGAAAGTAGGGATGATATGCTAAGAGCCTATAAGTATAGGTTATATCCAAATAGTGAACAAAAAGAATACTTTGCTAAAACTTTTGGGTGTAGCAGACTTATCTATAATCTTATGTTGGCTGATAGGATAAAGTCTTATGAAGAAAATAAAGATTTAGATTTTAAGAAAATTAAATATCCTACACCTGCACAGTATAAAAAGAAATATGAGTTTCTAAAGGAAGTTGATAGTTTAGCATTAGCAAATGAACAAATAAATTTAGATAAAGCCTATAAAAACTTTTTTAGAGATAAATCAGTAGGATTTCCTAAGTTCAA
>JAGHEK010000012.1 GCA_017889265.1 Romboutsia sp.
CAACTTATACTACTAAATTAATAATACAATATATTTTTATGAAAATCAAGTAAAAAAAAACCTATCAGCAGGCTTACATCCTCCACCTCCTACGGTGAGGAAGAGGAATTACGCCTTATAGGTTAAAAGCCATTTTTTTCTGTTAAGTTTTTAAAAATTTTGTCGATATCTTATTGTGTAGAATAGACAAAGATAGTATGGCGTAAAAAAATTTAATTATAGATTATAATTTTAATAGGAGACATAAAAATTATGAGACAATTTAGAAAAAGAATGTTAGTTACAGGACTTGCAGTAACTGTTTTTGCAAGTGGAGGATTATCAACAATAAACTCTTATGCAAATGAAAAATTAACATCAAAGATTGTTTTTTCAGATGTTTCAGACGATTATTTTGCAAAAGCACAAATCGAAGAATTTATAAATGCAGGGATAATAGAAGGTTACGAAGACGGAACTTTTAGACCAAAAAACAACGTAACAAGAGCAGAATTTGTAAAAATAGTAAATAAAGCATTTGGATTTAATCAAGCAGGAAATAAATCTTTCAAAGACGTAAAAGACGATGCTTGGTATGCAAATGATGTAAAAATAGCAGTTGAAAAAGGTTATATAGACGGTTTTGAAGATGATACTTTTAGACCTCAAGAAAAAATAACAAGAGAACAAATGGCTAAAATATTAGGAACTATATTAAACATCAAAGGAGACGGTCAAACTGATTTCTTAGATGATGCAAGTATAGCTACTTGGGCTAAGCCTTTCGTTGATGCGTTAGTAGACAGAGGGATAATAAACGGTTATCCAGATAAAACATTCAAACCAAAAGGAAATGCTACAAGAGGTGAAGGAGTTTGTGTTATATCTAATTCCAAAGATGTTTTAGAAAATGATACAAATAACCCAGAAGTACCACCAGTTGAAAATCCAGAACAAAAACCAGTAGAAAATCCTACAAAAGAGCAAATAGACAACTTATTTGCAGATACTAACACTACACAAGTAACAGTTACAGGAAATATACCTAATGTAACTGTACCAACTGGAAAAGCATTAGTTATCGAAGAAAGTGCAACTATTGATAATAACTTAGTTGTAGAGGGTGAAATTAAGGTAAATGGTAATTTAACTCTTAACTCAGATTTATCAATAGATAACGGTGGTTCTTTAGTTATAGGAAATATAGCTAGAACTAATTCTACTAATCCTACAATATCAGGAAGTGGAAATATAGATCTTAAAGATGGTTTCATAGATATAAAAGATGAAAATAATTTAAACGTTAATATAAACGCTACAAATAAATCGAAATTAAAAATAGGACAAACTGTTTTATTAGACACAACTAATTCAACATTAACATTAACAAGTGATAATTCAGTATTAGAATTTAAACTTAATCCTTCAGATGCTGATTTTGGAAAAATATTAGTAGACGGGAATTTAAGAGTAAACGAAAACTTAGAAAATTACACTTTAAAATCTAAAAAAGAAGACAGTATAGTTTTAATAACAGATAAAGAAGTTTCAGAAGGTGTAAGAAACCCAATAAAAGCTAATTTAGAAGGTGTAAGCTCAGTAGAATACGGTTACTACAAAGGTATAGCAGGTGGAAGCTTTACTAAGACTAAAAACACAATAAGTGTAGCAACTTCTATCGAAAAAACAACTGACGATACACTATTAAACGGCGATGTATCTTTAAAAAATGACGTAATAGTAATGCCAAATTTAAAAATATTTGGAGGAGCTAATGCAACTAAAATAGACTTAGTTGATTTAAACGGAAATGATATATTAGATACTTTAGATATAGACGAAAAAGAAGGATTTATGATAAAAGTAGAAATTCCTTACAACAAAGCTATAACAGGTATAAAAATAAACGGAAAAACAATAACTTTACCAAACGTTATAGAACAACGTAGCTATGCATATATAAAAGTTTTAAGAGATGACCTTAAAAACTTAGGCTTAGACGTTTACGGACAAAACTTAAACATACAAGCGATAGAAACAGACGTAGCATATGAAGGTCCTACTACAAATGGAATATGGTATGAAGGAGAGGCTCAAGGTTATTATAGCCCAAGTTCAACAGCTAAAGATATAATACCTCAAGATACAAGTGTAAGTGACGATATAAACCTTCACTTAAAAGAAACAACTGTAGAAGTTTTATTAAACGGAAAGAGTGTAAGAGAAATAGATGCAGCTAATTTATCTAAAAACGATGAAGTTCAAATAAAAGTTCATTTATATAAAACTGATAGATTAAATCAATTAGTATTTGCAAATAATTATACAAATTTAAGTTTAATCCCACAAACTGCAGGAAAAACTATAACAATAACTTATGATGGGGATAGTGCAAAAGAATTGTTTAAAGATCTTTCAGGTAATATAATAGATTTAAATATAACTGCATATATGAATCAATAAAAAAGACCGTAGATTTTACGGTCTTTTCCAAAAATCCTTATAGTCTTCTCTAAAATCAGTTAATGTTTTCAAGTAAGTACTCAGAGGACTGTAATCATTATTAGAGCATAAATTCAAAGCATTTCTATATAAATCTTCTGTATCCCAAGAAACTATCATCAAAGGTAAATTATTCTCTATCATTTGCTTTAACATTAAAAACCTACCTATTCTACCATTCCCGTCTTGAAAAGGGTGAATTATTTCAAATCTATAATGAAACTCGGCTATATCGTCCAAAGTAACTTTTTCAATGCTATAATACCATTCAAATAATTCATCAAGTTTTGGCTCAACTTCAAATGGTTGTGCTATTTTTGCATTAGTTCCAATAATCATATTTGGAATAGTTTTATATACTCCAGAAAATCCTTTTTTGTGTAAAGTAGTGTTAAACATTAAACTCGAGTGTAAATTCTTTAAAA
>JAGHEK010000086.1 GCA_017889265.1 Romboutsia sp.
TCATTTACATACTTAGTAACCTCTTTTATATCCTTATCTTTAATATCTATACTAAGTACCATAATAGGCATCATATCAGGATTTAGTTTCATAAGCATAGGAGAACCTACTTTATCATCAAAACTTCCTTCTATCATATCTATTTTTGAATTAATTTCTAACATAGTAGAGTCCATATTAACATCTTCGTTAAACTCAAGCATTATAACACTAGAGTTTTCACTAGATATAGAACTTATATTTTTAAGTCCACTTGTGGTTGCTAAAACTTGCTCTAATGGTTTTGTAACGTTAGATTCTACTTTTTCTGGATTTGCACCGGGATAAGGCACATTTACCATAACATACGGTAAATCAACACTAGGTAATAAATCCGTAGTCATCTTAGAAAAAGACACAAAACCGAGTATCAAAGTAATTACAACCCCAACTGCTATTGTAAATGGCTTTTTTACACTAAATTTTGGAATCATCTTTTCACCCCTTTAAATATGTATATATTCATAACAAATTTTATACTCTAAATTTTAATATTTATAATTAATATTTGTCAATTCTCAATTTTTTAATATACAATCCCAAGTTAATTGAATATAATATTTATGTAAATAAAACAAAGAAAGGTAGATTTTTTATGATCAAAGATATGACTAGTGGCAATCCACTAAAACTAATTTTATTTTTTTCAATACCACTTTTAATCGGGAATGTATTTCAACAAATGTATAATATGGTAGATACAATTATAGTTGGTAGATTTCTTGGGGTTAAAGCATTAGCTGCAGTAGGTTCTACTGGTTCTATAATTTTTTTAATATTTGGATTAATACTTGGTTTTACTTCAGGACTTTCCGTTTTAATTTCTAGGTATTTCGGTGCTAATGATACAGATTCTATGAAAAAAGCTATTGCAAGTTCAATTTATCTATGCATTTATATTTCTATATTCGTAACTATTTTCGGAGTAATATTAACAAAACCATTACTTAATATAATGAATACACCAAAAGATATTTATAAAGATGCCTTAAGTTATCTAATGGTTATGTTTCTTGGGACTTTTGCACTTTGCTTTTATAATATGATTTCTGGAGTATTAAGAGCAGTTGGAGATAGTAAAACTCCTCTATACTTTTTAACTATCGCTTGTTTTTTAAACATAATACTTGACTTAGTGTTTATAGTTAACTTCTCTATGGGAGTTAGTGGTGCAGCTTATGCCACAGTTATCTCTCAAACAATATCTGGAATTTTATGTTTAATTTATATAAATAAAAAAATACCACTTTTAAAATTAAATAAAGACGATTTTAAATTCGATAAAAGTTATTACTCTAGACACTTAAAAATAGCAATACCTATGGCATTTCAACACTCGATAGTAGGTCTTGGAATAGTTATAATTCAAGGTGCTGCAAATAAATTCGGATCTGATGTAGTTGGAGCATATACTGCTGCTTCTAAAGTTGAACAATTAGTTATGCAACCTAGCATCACTTTTGGTGTTGCAATTGCTACTTATTGTGCCCAAAATCTAGGTGCTAATAATATAAGTCGTATACACGAAGGAGTTAAAAAATGCGCTTATATAAACATATTTATAGGACTTTTAGCAGGATTTATTTTATCTAATTTTGGAGAGTTTTTTGTTTCGTTATTCGTATCAAATCCTAGTCAAGTAGTTATAGAACATTCTGTACAATATTTAACTACCGTTGCATATTTTTTCATACCTCTTAGTTTAATATTTGTATATAGAAATGCTTTACAAGGAATGGGACACTCTTTTACACCAACAATAGTTTGTGTATTTGAATTAGTTGCAAGAGCAATAGTTACTTATTCTTTAATACCTGTTTTAGGATATACTGCACTTTGTTTAGGAAATCCAGCAGCTTGGTTAGCAGCTTTTATACCTCTTTTTATAGTTTATTATAAAAAAATAAAACTACTTTTATCAGATAAAGAAATTTCTTGTTAAAATACTAAAGGATGCAGAAAATCTGCATCTTTTAATTTGCTAAATTCAAGTACATATCCAACATCATTAGTATGGGTAAATTCCAACAAATAAATTACTCCTTTTTAGTGTCTTCAGTCTTATCTTCACCTTCTTTAGGTTTTTCTTCTTCTATTCCAAGTAATTTATTTACATTTTTCTTAAGTTCCTCTTCGTCCATAAGACCTAGATGCTCATTCATAACTTTTCCATTCTCAGTCAAAAACAAAGTACTAGGTAGTCCGACTAATTTGTATTTTTTAGATGCATCTTCATCTAAATCAAATAAGACATTCATATCTTTTAAATCTGATTTTTCAACATATTCTAAAGCTCTTTCTTTTGTTTCTTTCACATTATCAGTAATATTAACCATAAGAATTTCTACTTCTTCACCGTACTCTTTTTGTATATTTTTAAAATATGGTATTTCATTTTTACAAGGAACACACCAACTCGCCCAGAAATTAATTATGACAGGCTTTCCTTTATAATCAGAAATAGAAACCTTTTTACCGTCTTTATCATAAACAGTAAACTCTTTTACCTTTTTAAAATTACTATCATCTATCGGTTTTCTTTCTTCTTTTTTCTCCTCTTTTTTATCTTCTTCTTTCTTATCTTTTTCATCTTCTTTTTCTTCTTTTTTTTCTTCCTTTTTATCCTCTTTTTTAGATTCTTCTATTTGAGTTTTTGGTTTATCTTCTCCCTTTGAAGAAATCTTATTAAAAACAAAGAATACTATTCCTGTAAGTGCAAGTGCAAATGCTACTATGATAATAAGTTTATTTTTTGGCTTTTTACCTTCTACTATTTCTTCTTCTCCAGAAGGAGTGTTATCTTTTTTTCTATTTTTTATAGGATTTATAGAAGCTATTTTAGTTTTTATATCAAATTTAGCATTTTTATCATTTGGATTTTTTTCTTTCGATTTTTTTTCTTTTGTTTTTTTCTCTTTTGGTTTCTTTTTTTTTTTAGGCTTTTTTTGCTTAGGTTTTTTAGGTTTTGGTTTCTTTTTGGGCTTCTCTTTTTTAGGTGGCTTTTTAGCCTCTTTCTCTTGCTTTTTTATTGCTTTTTCTTCTTCTTTTATTTTCTTTTTTTCTGCCTTTATCTCAGCTTTTAACCTTTTATTTTCTTGAGCTATTTTCTTTTTTTGCTCTTTTTTTTCAGCTTTAGCAATTTTTTTGTATTCCTTCTTTTCTAACTTTCTTGTTTTATTCTCTTGTTTTTGTTGAGATTTTTGATGTATTCTTTCTTTTTTTATCTCTGCTTCAAGCCTTTTTTTCTCTTGCTTACTTTCAACTTTTAGAAGCATTCTTTCTCTTTTTTTCTCTTGTTGTTCTATCTTTTTAGCTTCTTTTTTTTCTTGATTTTGTTGTTTTTTTGCACGTTTCTTTTCAATATTTGCTAATTTTTTTTCTAATTTATTATTAGCCATTTTCTCACTCTACTTTCTTAAATTATTTAACGAAAACATACTTTATAAATGTAATTATGAAGAAAGTATATTTAAAGCTTCTATAAATTTATAGAAGCTTCTTATTATTTTATTATTATTTTTATAAATTTTTTCTTACCTATTTGAACTACAATTTCATCAGTAATATTTATTTGTGATAGATCTTCAATTTTCTCTTGGTTTAATTTAACTCCACCTTGTTTTGCAAGTCTTCTTAATTCACTCTTACTTGGAACCAATTTATTATCAACTATTATCTTTGCTAAATCAAAATCTTCTTTTGAAGCCTCAACAGTCAATATATCTGAAGGTATTTGCCCTTTTTGGAAAACTGACTTAAATCTTTCCTCAGCTAAATTTGCTTTTTCTTCTCCGTGATATAGAGTTACTATTTCTTTTGCAAGTTCCATTTTTATATCTCTTGGATTTCTTAAATCTTCTTTAAGTTCAGTTTCTATTTTAGATACTACATCAGGGTGAACATCAGTTACTAAATTATAGTATTTAATAATTAATTCATCTGGTATTTCCATAGCTTTTTGATACATTACACCAGCTTCTTCATCTACACCTATATAGTTACATAAACTCTTACTCATCTTATTAACACCGTCAAGTCCTTCAATTATAGGCATCATTATAACTACCTGAGATTCTTGATTAAATTCTTTTTGTAAACTTCTTCCCATTAATAGATTGAATCTTTGGTCTGTTCCACCAAGTTCTATATCTGCTTTTATAGCAACAGAATCATATCCTTGCATTAAAGGATAGAAAAATTCGTGAACAGATATTGGAATATTGTTTTGGTATCTATTTTTAAAATCTTCTCTTTCAAGCATTCTAGCAACAGTTATAGTAGATGCAAGTTTCACAACATCTTCAAAATTAAGTTTAGATAACCATTCACTATTAAATCTAACTTCAGTTTTTTCAGGGTCTAAAACTTTGAATATTTGTTTTTGATAAGTTTTTGCATTTTCTAGAACTTGTTCAGTAGTTAAAGCTACTCTTGTTTTAGATTTTCCAGTAGGATCTCCTATCTTACCAGTGAAATCACCTATTATAATTACTACTTTATGCCCTAAATCTTGAATTTGTTTCATCTTTCTAAGAACTACTGTATGTCCTAAATGTATATCTGGTGCAGAAGGGTCTAATCCTAGTTTTACTACTAATTGACGATTTTCTTTTTCTGCTTTTATTAGTTTTTCTTTTAATTCCTTCTCGTCAATTATAGTATCTACACCTTTTAAAATTATCTTTATTTTTTCTTCTATATTCATACTACTTCTCCTTTATACATCAATACAAGCAATTCCAAATACATTAGGTCCTGAATGTGATGCTACACAAGAACCTATTTGGAAAGTATATACATTTCTTGGCGAAAGTTCTTCTTTAACTTTTTCTACTAATTCATCTTTTATAGATAAATCATCACCATAACCAACATAAACATCTTTATTTGAAAAATCTCCATCTACAACAGATTTTATATTTTCAATAAGTGCAGGCATTATCTTTTTTGTACCTCTTACTTGACCTTTTTGTTTTACTAAACCATCTTCTATATTAAGTATAGGCTTTATATTAAGAAGTGTACCTATTGTAGCTTTCGTACTAGATATTCTTCCACCTTTTTGAAGATAATCAAGTGTATCAACAGAGAAAAATACGTGTACCTTCTTTTTGTATTCTTCTAATTTATTTATTACATAATCTATATCATGCCCTTGTTTTACCATTTCAGCAGCTTTTTGTACAAGTATACCCCCACCTATACTTATAGAAAAAGTATCAAATACATATATATCATCACTTTCTATATCATTTTTTGCTAAAGTAGCGGATTGATAAGTTCCTGAAGCAGCAGATGATCCAGACATATATAAAACTATATTATCTTCTTTTAGATATCCTTCAAATATCTCTTTAAAATTAGCATAAGTTATTTGCGATGTAGTTGGCATAGACTTTGAATTTCTAAGCATTTTATAAAAATCATTAGTACTTATATCTACACCAGATTTATACTCTTTACCATCAAAAACTATATTTATAGGTAATAACTCAACATCATATTCTTGTTGTAAATTATCTGGTAAATCGCTCATTGATTCACAAATTATCTTTATTTTTTTCATACTATTAACTCCCTTTTTATTTAAAACAAGTAAGACCTATGAATCCTGGTCCAGAATGAGAACACATACAAGGGCTTATTGTTATTTCTATAATTTCCTTTGGGTTTAACTCTTTAATTACTAATTCTTTTAGTAATTCCCTTTCTTCTAAATTATCTCCACAACCGATTACAACAGTTTTATCACTAAAATCAGTCCCACAAACTTTTTTAGTTTGATTTAATATACTAGGTATAATATTCTTCTTTCCTCTTATTTGTCCTTCTTGGTATATCAAGCCATCTTTTACTGTAAGAAGAGGCTTTATACTTAATATATTAGCTACAAATGCTTTTTTATTCGATATTCTTCCACCTTTAACTAAGTGTTCTAATGAATTAACAGACATAGATACGAAAACTCTATCTTTCAAATATTCTATTTTCTTTTTTATAGTTTCTATATCGTATCCTTCTTTTGACATTTTAGCTGCTTCTAAAACTAACATTCCACAACCAAACGATATACTCATACTATCTATTATATGAATATTTTCAAAACCTTCACTAGCAATAACTGCACTTTGATAAGTTCCCGATGATTTAGAAGAACCCGATATATAAAGTATTTGATTTCCTTGATTTATATACTTTTCAAACACTTCCCTAAACTCTGCTACACTAGGTTGAGAAGTTTTAGGAATAGAGTTTGCAACCTTCATCATTTCATAAAATTCTTCATTAGTTACTTCATTTTCTTTAAACTCTTTATCATCTAAAATGATATTAAGTGGTAAAAACTCTATATCATATTTTTCAGCCAACCATTTTGGCATATTAGATATTCCATCACACACAATCTTAATACTATTTTTCATATCAATTCCTTTCAGTCTATTTTCATTATAGTATTATAAATAAAAATTTTATATAATTAAATACAATTAATATTATATCAATTTAGAAAGGATTTTTATATATGAAATTTATAAAAAAACAGTACATATTAGACAATAATGTCGATTTAATTTTGATAGATAAAAGATTACCTTATGAAATAGAAGAAAATCTAACAAAAAAAGATATAAAAATAATAAAAACTACCGAATGCAGTAATCTTTATAATGCTATAAAATATCACCCAGATATTAGTGTATGTAAATTGGATTACAATAATATCGTAGTTGAACCTAATGTATATTATTATTATAACAATATTTTAAGTAATTACAAGTTTAATATTATAAAGGGATTTTCTACTTTAGAATCTAAATACCCAAATAATATCCAATATAATGTAGCTTTTTTAGGAAATTTTGCTATTCATAATTTTAAATATACAGATAAAAAAATTCTAGATTTTATAGAAAATAATAATATTACAAAAATAAATGTATCTCAAGGCTATTCAAAGTGTTGTATATGTATAGTAGATGATAATTCAATAATAACTTCAGATATAGGCATACATAAAGAAGTAATAAAATACGGGATAGATTCACTTATTATACAAAATGGCCATATAGATTTATTTGAATTAAACTACGGTTTTATAGGTGGTTGTTCTGGATTATTATCTAAAGATGAACTGGCTTTTTTAGGAGATATAAAAAAACATCCTGATTTTGAAAAAATATATGATTTTACTTCTAGAAAAAATATAAAAATAACTTCTCTTGGTAAAAATAAATTACTAGATTTAGGTTCCATAATACCTTTAACAAAAAAATAAGAGGTTTCCCTCTTATTTTAAAATCATCATAAATATAGATAATATTATCGCTGATGATATATATATACTTATTATTACTTTCGATGCAAACTTTATCCAAGTTGAATATTCAACCTTACATATAGCGAGTCCGCCCATAACAACTCCAGATGTTGGAGTAATTAGATTTACTAATCCACTCCCAGAACTTAATATAGATATAATTATTTCTGGTGGAAATCCTAGACTTTGAGCAAGTGGACCAAATATAGGCATAGATACACTAGCAAGACCAGAAGTAGAAGGTATTAAAAATGCTAAGCATATATAAATTAAAAACGCTATATTAACGAATACAATAGGAGACATTCCACTTAAAGCACCTGAGGCTTTAGATAAAATATAAACATCAAATCCTGTACTACTCATTACAACAGATACACCTCTTGATATACCTATTATAAGTGCAACACCAACCATTTCAGATGCTCCATTTACAAAAGTTGAAACTATTTCTCTTTCTTTAAGTCCGTAAACAACACCAATTATTATCCCCATTAAAGTAAACCACATAGCAAGCTCTGAAAACCACCAATTACCTAATGAACTTCCAGTTAAGAAATCAGTTTTTGAAAATATAGTAATTCCGAACTTTTCCCAAGGTATAACTCCTAGAATCATAACTACGAAAGATAATGCAAAAAGTCCTACTATTACTTTTCTTTTAGTAGTAAACTCTAAAGTTTCTTCGTTGTTATCCACAAAAGCTTCTTTAGAATCATTATATTCTTTTTCTGATAATATAGAGTTTTTTCTATCTGCTTTAACTTTTTTAGCATAATTCATAACGAAGTATATTGCTATCATTAAAGAAGTTAACCATAAAACTATACCAACTCCAATAACTATCCCTTGATTTACTTCTACTCCAACAGATTTTAAAGAATCTATACTAGTAGCTATCATAAAAGGGTTAACGGTAGAACCTAAAACTCCAACACCTGCACCTAATAATATAGTAGCTACTGATGTTAATGAATCAAATCCTGCAGCCATTAAAGTAGTACAAACAAGTGCATAAAATGCCAGAGTTTCTTCTGCCATTCCATAACTAGTACCACCTAAAGAAAATATAAACATAAGTATTGGAATAAGTAAAACTTCTTTTCCATTTAATTTTTTAACAACATTACCAATACCTGCATCAAGTGCTCCAGTTTTAGTTACTACACCTAAAAATCCACCCATTAGAAGTACGTATAATGATATATCAATGGCATCTTTTAATCCTTCAATAGGAGCCATAACAATATCTGGTATAGTAGCTTTATTTACACCTGGTATAAACTGAGTTAAAATACCTATAAATATTATTATAGATGTTAATATAGTGTATGCCGTCGGTAATTTAAAACTTTTTTTCATAAAACTCCCTCCATAATATTTAGTTTTAAAAAATATGTATAAAAATCATTATAAAATTTCAAAATAATATATTTTTATAAAATTTTATAGTTATTTTTTATTCTAACATAATTTAATAGTAAATAAAATAGCATATTAATCATTTCTTGTAATTTTAAAAATATTTTAAATATTTAGTAATTATATAAAATAAAAAAACTCTACAATAGAATTTTATCTATCGTAGAGTTTTTTATTATTTTATTTTCTTTAGAACTTCTTCATTTTTTTCTATTTTAGCTTCAGAAGTTAATTTTTCTAAATTGCTAGTAAATTCTTCTTGTTCTAGATTAGTTTTAATTTCTTCTTTAACATCTTCAAATGGTTCTTGTCCTTGTTTTTTATCAGTTACTTTTATTATATGGTAACCAAAATCTGTTTCAACTATTTCAGAAATTTCTCCTACATTAAGACCAAATGCAGCGGTTTCAAATTCTTCAACCATAACTCCTTTTCCAAAGAAATCTAAATCTCCTCCATTTGCTGCAGAACCTGGATCATCTGAATTTTCTTTAGCTAAAGTAGCAAAATCTTCACCAGCTTTAACTTTCGCTAATATTTCCTCTGCTTTTTGTTTTGCTTTTTCCTTTTCTTTAGTAGATAAAGGCTCATTATTTTCATTTCTAGTAGATATTAATATGTGTGATGCTCTAACTTCATCTATATAGAATTCATCTTTATGTTCATCATAATATTTTTTAGCTTCTTCATCAGTTACTTCGTGTTCTTTTAAGAAATTTTCCTGATAATTTTCAAGTGCTAATATTTGTTTTTGTTCTTTTTTTATGTAAGCATCATCAACACCTGCTTCTTCAAGGCTCTTTTTATATTCTTCATCAGAATCTATTTGAGTTTTTATTTCCTTATATTTTTCTTCTACTTCTTTATCCGTAGGAAGTAGTTTTTCTTTTTCTGCTTCTTTATACATAATATTAACATCTATGATTTGTTGTAAAACGTCTTCTTTTAATTGATCAGCAAAAGTAACACCTTCGCTTATTTCTTGAGTAAGTGCTTCTTCACCGTAAAGCATCTCTATCGATTTTTTTTGTATGTTATAAACTTGTTCAAATTCTTCGACAGTTATATCTTGTCCATTTACTGTTGCCACAACTTCTTTGCTAGATGCATTTTCATTACTTGAGCATCCAACGAATAGTCCCATAACTAATAAAGATAATACTGTTAATTTTATTTTCTTTAAATACATATTTTCTAATCCTTTCTAACTAACTTATAACTATGAGTTTAACATTTTTTAATAAATATTACAACTATATTTATAGTATAACCAACTTGAAATTTTATTCACAATACCTTATAATTATATAACTAATTACAAGAAAAAGGAGATTAAGTATGAAAGATTTATCAAAAGAATCTATTCCTAAGTTACTTTTTAAATATTCAGTTCCCGCTATAATAGGAATGCTAGTCAATGCTTTATATAATATAGTAGACAGAATATTTATAGGTAATATACCAGGTATAGGTCCTTTAGCAATAACAGGTGTCGGTATTACAATGCCAATAATGACTATAATACTAGCATTTGGTATGTTAGTTGGTATAGGTGCTAATACTAATATATCGATAAAACTTGGTCAAAAAAAGAAAGAAGAGGCTGAAAATATAATAGGAAATGCTATTTCACTTTCTGTAATAATCGGTATTATAATAACTTGCATAGGTTTAATTTTTTCAGATGCTATATTAAACGCATTTGGAGCTAGCGAAAATTCTATAATATATGCTAAACCTTACCTAAATATAATATTATTAGGTTCTGTTTTTACTATATTATCTATGGCATTTAATAATATGATAAGAGGAGATGGAAATCCTAAACAATCAGCAATAATAATAACTAGTGGTTGTGTTATAAATATAGTTTTAGATGCTGTTTTTATATTCGTATTTAATATGGGTATAATAGGAGCTGCACTTGCTACTATAATAGCTCAAGCAATAACCGCTTTATGGGGATTATTTTATTTTGTAAATGGCAAATCTAATCTTCATTTCAAAAAGTCTACTCTAAAGTTAGACAAAAAAATAGTAAAACTTATATTTTCAATAGGTATAGCACCTTTTTTAATGCAAATAGCTACTAGTGCAATTCAAGTTATAAATAATAATGCTTTAAAAACTTATGGTGGTGATTTAGCAATAGGTGCTATGGCTACTGTATCATCTATTACATTACTATTTTTAATGCCTTCTTTTGGATTAGTTCAAGGAATGCAACCAATAATCGGATTTAATCACGGTGCAAAAGAATATGAAAGGGCAAAAGAAACGTTTAAACTTTCTTTAATAGCATCATCTGTATTTTTTATAGCAGGATTTTTATTTATCCAAATGTGTCCACAAATTTTAGTAGGATTATTTAATAAAGACGAAACTTTAATGGCTATAACTATTAATGGTCTTAGAAAATATGCACTTGCACTTCCAATAGTAGGACTACCTATAATAGGTACTAATTTCCTACAATCTATCGGAAATGCTAAGGTATCGATTTTTTTAAGTTTACTTAGACAAGTTATAATTCTTATCCCTATGATAATTATATTACCTAATTTTTTAGGTCTTGATGGAGTTTGGTTTGCCCAACCAATATCTGATTTAATATCTACTATAATAACTGCTATATTCATAATTAAAACACTTAAAACTTATGGCAAATAAAATAAAAAAACTCCCTTAACAAATTCTTAGTTAAAGGAGTTTTTTTTTATAGATTTTTTATAAATTCACCTAATCTTTCTATACCTTTTAATAAAATTTCTTCATTACAAGCAAAAGATATTCGTACAAAGTTATCTTCTCCAAATGCAATTCCTGGTACTAATGCTACACCTTTTTCATCTAAAAGTCTATTACAAAACTCAAGTGAAAAACTATCTTTATAATCTATTCTGTCTTTGAAACTTGATATATCAAAGAATAAATAGAATGCACCTTGTGGATAAATATAATATATTTTTAGTTCATCTAATTTCTTAGATGCTAGATTTCTTCTTCTTTTATATGTCTCGACCATTTTTTTAGTATCTTCACTACATTCAAGCAAATATCCATAAGCTATATACTGTGCAGTTATACTTGGGTGAGATATTAAGTGTCCTTGTATATTTTTTATAAGTTTAGCTATTTCTTTATTAGATGCAGTATATCCCACTCTAAGACCTGTCATAGCACTAGATTTTGAAAATCCATTTATAGTTATAGTTATATCAAATGCTTTCTTGGATAAAGATGCAATAGATACAAACTCCGTATCAAAACATATTTTTTCGTATATTTCATCAGATATTATGTATATATTGTTTTCAAAACAAAAGTCAACTATTTCTTGAAGTTCTTCTTTAGTATATATAACTCCAGTAGGATTAGAAGGATTGTTAATTATTATAGCTTTTGTTTTATTTGTTATATACTTTTCTAAATCATCTTTAGTTACTTTAAAATCATTTTTTTTAGATGTTTCAACTAATATAGGATTTCTATCTAATATCTTAATCATTTCAGTATAACTTACCCAATAAGGAACTATAACTAATATATCATCATCTATATCAGAAACAGCTAATATAGAATTAGTAAGGCAATTTTTAGCTCCACTAGATACTACTATTTCATCTATATCATAATTGCATTTATTTTCATTTGATAATTTTTTTGATATTTCTTTCCTTAAAATTTCCATTCCATTTACTAAATTATACTTAGTTATATTTTTGCTAAGAGATTCTATTCCATAATTTATAGCTTTTTGAGGAACTTTAAAATCAGGGTCTCCTATGCTTAAATCACAAATGTCTATCCCCTCTTTTTTTAGTTCTACTACCTTTGTACTTATCCCAATAGTATAAGACTGTGTTATTTTTTTCATAATTACTCCTTTCGTTATTAAAAAAGTAGTTATCTAATGATAACTACTTATCTTTTATTTACTACAACAAGACCAACAATAGATACAATAGCTAATACAAATATTATACCCATTGATTTCTCTCCTGTGATAGGATTATCTTCTTTTCCTTCTTCTAAAGTTTCATCAATATTTTCTTGTCCTTGATTATCAGCATTTTGTTGATTATTAGAATTTTGGTTTGTATTTTGGTTATTATTATCTTGTGTTTGGTTGTTGTTGTTTTGATTTTGTGTATTGTTATTATTTGAACTATTATTATTTTGATTTGCAGGTTTATCTACAACAGCAACAGTTCTAACAAATTTTTCTGACTCATTATTATCGCTATCAGTAGCTACATAAGTAAGTTCATGTTCTCCTGCTACACTAGTATCTATCGATGCTGGATCTGGACTTACTTTAACTGATTTTTTAGGATCTAATTCTCCATCTTCTGCATCTTTTGCCACTATGCCTTCAAAAGGATCTATCTTGCTAGATAAAGAAACTGTTAAATCATTTCCTGTAACTTCTGGCTTTTCATTAGTTACTACAACTTTTCTTTGCGCTTTTTCTACAACATCAGAACCTTCTGCATAAGCAATATCAACAAATAATGATGCCAATTTATTTTCTTTTTTCTTTAACTCATAAGTTATCGTATATTCTTTAGTTCTAGTATCTCCTTTTAAATCCTCCCTTGGATTAAAGTCTTCAAGACCTGTAACTACTATATCTTTAGCAGTTAATCCATAGCTATTTGATTTTATAGTAATTCCTTTTAATGGGTCTTTTTTGAACTCATCTGCTTCACTTAAAGATAAACTATTACTTCCTGTTAAATCAGATAATCCAACAAATAACTTTGAACTAGAATTTGAATTATTATTTCCTGAAGAATCGTTTCCTCCATTATTCCCTCCACTAGTATTACCGTTAGAATTAGAACCATCTGTAGATATTATAGTTAATTTTCTTCTTTCTTTCATGACGTTCGAATCTTTATCTTTTACAGTATATTCAATTTCATAATTTCCAGGTTCTAATTCAGAAGTATTTGAACCTTTATCTTTTCCACTTGAATCAAATATAGTATAAGTTGTATTACGAGTTAAATCTCCATCTTCGAAATCATTTACTATAACTCCTTTTTTAAGATCTGCATCTGTATTTTGTTTTAAAGTTATCTCTTTTGTAGTACCTTCTTCTAATTCTATACTTGGAATATAATTAGTTACTAAAATTCTTCTTTTATCTATTCCTCCAGGTATAGGAGAATTATCAAGCTTTCTTACATCATATATGACCTCATAAGTTAAATAACCTCCACTATCTACATTAGTAGGTCCTGGTTTAGATAATAACTTTTCAATAGGATCATTTTTATAAGTTAAAGAAGTATTAATTTTATATTTTGATTTATCTATAGGTTTTATACAATTAAGAGGATCAAACTCTTTAGCTTCAGATATTGTAAGTAAAATATCTCCGTTATCATTCAGCTTTACATTATCTTTGATTTCAACTACTGATGCTGAAACAGGCTTAACATCAACTCTTCTTTCTTTAGTAACAGTGTTTCCATCATCATCAGTAACTGTATAAATTAAAGTATGTTCACCAACTTCTAAATTTTCAGTGGTTTGTAAGTTAGATTTACCAAAAAGTTTTTTTAGAAAACTTTCTTCACCTTTTTCAGTAACAATAACTTCTAGTTGTTTTCCTTCTCTTTCTGCTTCTTTATCTATTACAGTTACTCCCTCTAATAAATCAACAGACTCTCCTTCAAATATAGAAATATCTTCATCTATTCCGTTTATAACCGGTAAATAGTTAGTTACTTTTAGATCTAAAGTAGCTCCTCCAGTTCCATTTGAATCTTCAACAGTAACTAAAACATCATAATCTATTTGATAATCATCATTGCTAGGTTTAGGTGCTACTACTTCATTTTCTGGAAGTGGTTTATCTTGTCCATCTAACATAAACTTAGCAGTCATAGTAGTTTCTTCAGTAGGGTCTGCTAATGATATATCTAGCATAGGTTTTAGTATTTCAGTAGCTTTTGATTTAAACTCTTCAAGTTCACCTGCTCTTATTACTAATCTATTTTGATTTTCTTTGAAATTAACTACTGGATAAGGTGGGTGAGTCAATCTTAAAATCTTATTTGCAATAGATTGGTTTCCATCTGAATCAGTAATTCTATAATTCAAAAGATATTCTCCTGCAGGTAAAAAATCTACATTTATTTTATCTTGTAAAACGCTAGTGAAAGTAGCTTCTTGTATATTATCTGGCCACTCTATTTTTATTCCTTTACTTGCAAGTAACTCTAAGTCATCTTCTAAAGTTTCTTTATAAATTACTATCGGTTGATTATCAGTACTTTCAAAATCCTTTATAGATATACCTGCTACTATTTCATCTTTAAATATGAAGTTTTTATCGCTTTTTTTACCTTCTATCTCGTGGTTAATAGAAACTTCTGGTGCATAGTTTGTAACTACGAAAGTAACTATTTCTTCATCACTCCATCCACCATTACTATCTTTTACACTATATTTTACTTCATATACACTTATAGTATTTTTTATAGGTGCTTTTATTTTATTACTATATGTTGGATCTTGTATTTCTTCAGCATTAATAACTTTATTACTATTAAGAATTACAGGTTTAACAACTCTTTTTATATATTCCTTAGGGTGTTTATAAAAAGTAAATGGAAACTGTTCATTCACATCTTCTACATCAACAAACCTTTTATCTCCTTCAGTTATACCAAAAAGTGAATCCTTTTTGAAATTTTCTAAATCTTTAGGAGTTATCTCTATAGGATTAATTAATGTAGTAGGGTCAAATTTTTCTCCTATTAAATAGTTATGATCTTTTAAAGTTGATGAATTATACTTTTGTGGTATAACCACAGGTTTTGTATTCATATGAACTTTAACCGTAATATCTTTAACGACAGTTTCATCATAATCATCTGTTACAGTATAACTTATCGTACCTACTGTAGTAGGTGGTAAATTTTTTATGCCTAAGAAATAATCATCTATATTATTTGTAAATTTTTTAGTTTTCTCATCATAAGAATCAGTTAATTTTTTATTACCAAGGTCTAAAGTAACAGTCATTTTAGTAGTTAAATCACCGTCTTCTTTATCTGTTGCTTTAACATCTTGAAGTATACTACTTATTAATTTATCATTTAAGTTTATTGAGTTTCTCTCATCACCAACAATAATATTTATAGTATTAGAAGTTGAAATACTTATTTCCGGTTTATTATTTCTTTCTATTTCGTAAGTAACTGTACCATCGAACTGTACCTTAGTTCTATTTTTCTTATCTTCTGGTTTTAATTTAGGATCTTCTTCTTCCTTAAATTTATGACTTACTTCTATAGTATTAGCAGTAGTAGTTTTGAACTCTTGTTCTACTGCATCTTTTGGCCATATAATACCATCTTGTGTTTCTACCCCACCCTTATCAGGCGAATTATAAGCAAATAGACCACGAGTATACATATCAGCGAATAAACTTCTTGCTGGGAATTTACTAAAAGATTCTGCATATACTTCGTATACCTCTTGACCTACTTGTATTCTATCTTGCTTTATAACTTTTAAAACTTCTTTTGCTTTTATCTGTTGGTCAGTAGCTATTATTTCTTTAAGGGGTCTATTATTATCTTTATCACTCTTTAAAGGAGATAATACTGATAAATCTGCAATTTTATTTTTACTTATATCTAACTTTTCTAAATTAGTAAGCTCTTTTAACGGCTCAACACTTTCTATTTGGTTTCCGTGAACATCTAATTCTTTAAGTTCGAATAAAGTAGATATTCCACTTAAATCTCTAAGCCCTCCAATATTTCCATTTAAACTTCTTACACTAAGTTTTTGTAGTTTTTTCATACTACTTAATGGACCTAAATTAGTTATTTTATTACCTGATAAATCAAGTTCTATAAGATTTTCAAGGTTGCTAAGAGATAATTTTGAAAGTTGTTCATCTGTAATATTTAAATTTTTAAGAGATAAATATTCTATGTTTGTAGATATATGATTCAAAATGCCTAAGTTAAATTGTCCATTTTGGTTAGTAAATGTTGTTACAGTTAATTTTTTTAGTTTTGTACAAATCTTTAGTACCTGTAAATAATCATCTGGAGTATCTGCACTAACAATCAATTCCTCTATTAGATGTATATCAGTTGGATCATCTAATAAATCTTGTACTGTATAAGTAGTACCATTATTCAAAGCATTCAGACCATCAACAAGCCTTTGTATGAATACTTGACCTGTTAAATCATTATTATATATTTCATTTATCTTATCTTTTAATGCACTATTACTAGCTTTTAAAACTTTCATAGTTTGCCTATGGAAAAACTCATTAAATATTGATATTTCTTTAGCCGATGCATCAATAGGATTAACTATAAATACACTTCCCATAGCTACAATAAAAGATACAACAATTTTATTTTTAATGTGCCTCACAAAGTAAGTCTCCTCTCTATATAATCGTTGTAATCTCTAAAAAAATAATTATTAATAATAATACGTTCAAAAATAAAATACTTTACTTATTTTATATTTTTTTCATCAAAAAAGCTATGATAAATATAATCATAGCCGAAATATTTTATAATAATTTTTCTATCCACTCATTTTCTTTAAACCCAAGTAATACTTTACTTCCATCAAAAAGCATAGGTCTTTTTATAAGCATTCCATCGCTACACAAAATATCTAACAGTTTATCATCAGTTTCTACTTTTACTGCGTCTTTTAGTCCAAGTTCTCTATATTTCATACCACTTGTGTTAAAAAACTTTTTTATTTCAAGATTACTTATTTTATATATATTGCTTAATTCATCTTTTGTAGGTGGATTTAAAACCATATCTATGTACTCAAATTCTATATTATTTTCTTCAAGAAATTTAATAGCTTTTTTAACCGTTGAACATTTTGAATATCCATATAATTTTATCACGCAAATATCTCCTTTTTATTTTTCTTATACCCCAAATACCTATTAATTAATCACTCCAAGGAACTCTTTCAACTTGCCCAAAATATCTATCTTTTAATCTATTAGAATACTCACCTTTATACCCAATAAACTTAAGTATTATAAGTTCTATATATCTTGTACCTATTTGAATAATGTTCCAAACATCTTCATGAGATAAGTAAATTTTATCCTTTCTAGCAGGGTGTACTATCTTATTTCTAAGATAAATTATAAGTTCTATTCCATCATTAAATCTTTCTTTTATTTTATCATCAAAAACCATAAGTTCTTTATTATTATTTAATTTACAGCTTTCAAGTAGCATTCTTATATTATTTATAGCAGTATTATTATCAAACTCATCATTTGATAACTTTTTTTCTTCTTGTACTAATATTATATAAGATAATGTTTCAAGCGCTATTTGAATAGATATTATATTATTTTCTATAGTTAAATTCGAAATAGACTCTATATACCAATCTATCACTCTTTTTAGAGCCAAATTATTATAATCATCTTCTAATTTTTTCATAATCAAATTCATATATTTTTCTATATTATTATGATTTGATATAGTATCAGACCAAGAAGGCAAAAAGTTATAAGGCATTATAATATCCTTTATACAAAGTCTATAAGTATTAATATCATTAGTATATCCATTTACTATAGATATCCCTATACGTCTGGCACATAAAAAACTAAGTGCATAAGAAATTTTTTCTAGTAAGTCTATTATATTTTTGGTTTTAAAACTAGAATTATCCTTTCTTTTTATCCTACCTATATGAGTAGTTATAAAACCATTTTTTGATTTTAAAATTTCCTTTAACTCTTTTGTATAATCATACCGTTTATCTATTATTATTTCATAGTCTGTAGTTTCAAATTCTATTCTACCTGCGAACATTTTATCTTTATGTTCTATTAAATAACCTGGTAATTTATCTAAATTTATAATATTAAAATATATATAATCAACCGAAGTATCTTTTGACTTTATATAGTTTTCATTTATATATCCTTTTATAAAAAAATTATCAATTTTTTTTATAGTAACACTAGCTAATTGATATCCGTGTATTTCTATAATACCGTCGTAATAATCTAGTTTTTTTGTTAATTCATTTTCTTTTATATGTATAATCTTACCTTTAAAATTTATAGAGGTTGGTATACCCATTTTTAAATAAACTTTTCCTACACATCTATATTTTTTATCAAGATAAACATAAAATCTTCCTTCATAAATAATTATATCTTCATTTATCTTATAACAAAAACTATCTGATGATATAGCTTGTTTTATTTTTTTAGACAAATAAATCACCTCTTTAATTAATTATATCAAAAAATAGGCCAAAGATACAATCTCTAGCCTATTTCCTACAATAATTTATTTATGATATCATCTATATTACTTTTTATACCAAGTAATTTTTCATCAGATAATTTTTCAGTATCGCCTTTAACTGCTATATAAATTTTTAATTTAGGCTCTGTTCCTGAAGGTCTAATAGCGATAAACGACCCGTCTTCTAAGAAATATTTAATAACATCTGATTTAGGTAAATTATCTATTTCATTTAAATAATCTTTAATACAAACTATATTAATATTATTAAATGATTTTAACTCATTTTCTCTAAAATAAGTCATTATTTGCTTTATTTTTTCTAATCCTTCTATACCTTTTAGAGTTAAAGATATAGTTTCTTCTTTAAAAAATCCATATTTTTTATAAAGTTCAATTAAAGCTTCATATAAACTTATACCTTTTGAGAAATAATATCCCGCCATTTCAGATATTAAAACTGACGTAACTACTGCATCTTTATCTCTTGCATGAGTTCCAATTAAATAACCATAACTTTCTTCATATCCAAAAAGATAATTTCTATCTTTGTTTTCTTCAAAAGATTTTATTTTTTCTCCTATAAACTTAAATCCAGTTAAAACATCTATTACTTCTATATTATTAGCTTTTGCTATTGTAGAACCAAACTCTGATGTTACTATCGTTTTTATAAGTACAGAATTTTCTTTAAGTAAATCTTTCTCTTTTAACCCTTCTATTATATAGTTAGTCAAAAGACCACCTATTTGATTTCCAGTTAAAAGAACGTAATCAGAAGACGTAGTTTTTACTGCAACACCTACTCTATCACAATCAGGGTCAGTAGCTATAACTAGATTCGCCCCTTCTTTTTTAGCAAGTTCTATACCTCTTTTTAAAGCTCCTTTTTCTTCTGGGTTAGGATATTTTATCCTCGAAAAATTAGGATCTGGGTTTTCTTCTTCTTTAACTACTAAAACATTTTCAAATCCTACTTCTTTTAAAGCTCGTCTTATCGGTACATTACCCGTTCCACAAAGTGGAGTATATACTATTTTGAAATCTTTTCCTATTTCTTTTATAACTTCTTTTCTTATTACCTGAGATTTTACAGCCTCTATAAAATCTGTATCATATTTTTCAGTTAAAGTTATTATTAATTCTTTTTTATCGTCAGTTAAAGTAGGTATTTTACTGTAATCTTTTATAGCTTCTATTTCATCAGTTATTTTAGATGCTATATGTGGCATAACTTGTGCACCGTCTTCCCAATATACCTTATATCCATTATATTCTGGTGGATTATGGCTTGCAGTTATTACAACACCTGCTATTGCATTTAAATTTCTAACTGCAAAAGATAGTTCTGGAGTAGTTCTTAAATCATCAAATATATAAGCTTTTATTCCACAAGATGCCAAAGTATTTGCAGTTTCTAAACAAAACTCTCTAGACATATATCTATTATCGTGTGCTATAACTACTCCTCTATCTTTTTCATTAGTATTTTTTATTATATAGTTGCATAAACCGTATGTAGCTTTTCTTATAGTATAAATATTTATTCTATTAGTTCCTGCACCTATAATCCCTCTAAGACCTGCAGTTCCAAATTCTAAACTTTTGTAAAAACGATCTTCTATTTCTTTTATGTCATTTTTTATACTTATTAATTCTTTTTTAGTTTCTTCATCAAAGTATGGATTTTCTATCCATTCTTTATAAATTTTCATATATTCCATATATTTTATCCCTTCAAACGTTATTTACTAAATTATATATTTTTTTAAAGTTTATGTAAATATCTATTCTAATATATAAATCTCTATATTTCTTCTTCCCCAAGTATAACTCTCATTTTTACTATTCATAAATATATCTATCTTATTACCTTTTATAGCTCCTCCACAATCTTCAGCCGTAAAAACCATATCAAATTTAGGTATATACACTTTAGTTCCATAAGGAATTACTGTTGGGTCTACTGCAATAGTTCCCCATTTAGGCTTAGTTCCAGTTGCAGTTATTGAATGTCCAGAGTATGCCGTAGCCTCTACGTGTATCTTATTATCTTTATTTATATCATTCGTTTTAGCATTACTTTCATTTACTATACTAGCCTCATTATTTTTTTCTTGTATTTCATTTTGGACTTCATTATTTTTAACAATAACTTCTTCTATAATTTCTTCTTTAGTTCCTTTTTTTATAACTTTTTCTACCGGACTTTTCTCTATTTCACTAGTAAGCAAATTACTCTCTATAAGCTTACCATTTTCATATATATTTTCATACGTTTCCTTTTGTTTGCCAAGCTTTCCTTCTTGAGAAATCTCAGTTTCTCCTTTTAATAAATTGTTATCATCTACAGTCTTTGTCTCAAAATCTATATTAGTATATTCTATCTTTTTAGTTTTTTTAACATCTATAAATTCTATATTCATACCGTTTTTTAATTTTTCATCTAATGACGGCTTTATAATATCATCTTCATCATAGTTTATATTTTGTTCATCTAATAAATCTCTTACAGTTTCTTTATTACTTGAAATAATACTCTCATTACCTTTTATATTAAGATTTATATCCTCTTTATATAAAGTGCTATAAGTAGTATTTGATAATAAAGTTCCCAAAAACAAGAAGGTGACATATTTTTTATTCATATTTTTGCTCCTTATAATTTTATATAAGTTATAATTAATATATATATATTAACCTTTTGTAATATGTCATTTTTTTGTAACTTTTATACAAGTATAAATTAACACCTAATTAATTTAACATCATCATAAGAATTTAATTTATAATACCCACCCATAGTTAAAGTTAGCATGGGCATACAGTGACCAGACTTTAAGTTATAGATACACGGTTTATTGTATTTTTTTATTTTTGATAAAAAAAGTTCTTCTAAAGATATCTCATCTGAATTTTTACTGCAATTATTAAAATCTCCGAATACTATCCCCTTACAATCATTTAATTTCCCACTCAAATCTAACTGGGTCAACATTCTGTCTATTTTATACATACTTTCATTTATTTCTTCTACAAATAATATTTTATCTTTTGTATCTATTTCATATTTAGTACCTATTGTAGAAACTATGATAGATAAATTCCCACCTGTTAACTTTCCTTTGCAACTTCCTTTTATTAAAGTTTTTATACTTTCATTTTTAGGATTATTTATAAAAATCTCAGTATCATTTATATTATCCAATAAAGAATTATAAGTAAATTTATCCATATTAAGCACACTAGATGCCATAGGTCCATGAAAAGTTTTTAAACCGGATTTTTGGTTGAATGCTATATGAAGTGCAGTTATATCAGAAAAACCTATAAAAGGTTTTTTATTATTTTTTATGATTTCATAATCTATCAAATCAAGTATTCTTAAAGTTCCATACCCACCTCTTAAACACAAAATAATATCTATACTTTTATTTAAAAACATACTATTTATATCTTTCGCCCTTAAGTTATCATCTCCCGATAAATACCCCATATATTTTTCATAACAACTTTTTCCAAAAAATACATTATATCCAAAACTCTCAATATGATTTTTTATTTTATTTAAATCTCCTTTGAAATGTCCAGCTGGTGCGATTACCCCTATATTTTTTTTCATATTTCCTCCAATTAACTATATAGTTTTTGCATTTTATAGAATATCAATATAATATAATCTATTCTAAGAAAGAGGAATATATATGGAAACATTAAAAGATGATATAAAAAATATTAAAGATTGGCTAATAAAAATAAGACGTGATATTCATTTAACTCCAGAACTTGGTTTAGAGGAGTTTATAACTAATAAGAAAATAAAAAAATATTTAGATGAAATAAAAATACCTTATAAAACTTTTAACCATACTGGAATAGTAGCTTATATAAACAACAATGCTAAAACTACTATCGCTATAAGATGCGATATAGATGCTCTTCCAATAGAAGAAAAAAATGATACTTCATATAAATCAATATTTAAAGGAAAAATGCATGCTTGTGGACACGATGCTCATACTGCTATACTTCTTGGAACTTGTAAAATACTTTATAATATAAAAGATAAACTTAATGTAAATGTTAAGTTCTTTTTCCAACCTGCTGAAGAAACAGTTGGTGGAGCAAAATTACTTATAAATGACGGTTGTATGGAAAATCCAAAAGTAGATTATACTTTAGGTCTACATGTAGCCCCTCATTTAGATACAGGTTTGGTAGAACTGAAATATGGTACTATGAATGCATCAACAGATGATATTTTCATAAAAATAAAAGGAAAAAAATCTCACGGCGCTTATCCTCATCAAGGTATCGATGCAATAGTTTGTGCATCTTATGTTATAACTACTATTCAAACTTTAGTAAGTAGAAATACTTCTCCTAATGACTCCATAGTAATATCTTTTGGAATTATAGAAGGTGGAGTAAAAGAAAATATTGTATGTGATGAAGTAATTATAAAAGGAACTCTAAGAACATTAAACAATACCACTAGAAACTTTGCAAAAAAAAGAATTAAAGAAATAACTGAAAATACCTGTAAATCATTCGGCGCTTTTTGTGATATAAAAATAACTGAAGGGTATGAGCCTCTTATAAATGATACTTGTGTAGTTAATTTGATAAAAGCAAATTGTGAAAAAATACTTGGAAAAGAAAAAGTAATAATTAAAAACGAACCTTCTTTAGGTGCAGAAGATTTTTCTTTTTATCTTAATCACTCAAAAGGCGCATTTTACCATATTGGTTGTAAAAATCCTAATACAAACATAACCTATAACCTTCATACTGACACTTTTGATATAGATGAGGATTGTCTAATTACAGGTGTATTAGTTCATGTTGTAAACGTTTTATCATTTCAGAATTAAAAATTCCTAAATAAATTTTAATCTTTTTTTAATTTTACTTTTTCTAGTATTTAATGTAAAATTAAAATTAAATAGTAAAATTAAATTGGAGGTAGAATTTATGAATTTAAAACAACTTGGTATATTAGGTATTGGTACAGTTGTAGGTTTAACTGTTTCAGCCGGCCTAATAAGCACAAATGCAAATCCTAATACAAATATAAACCTTATAACATCAGAAGAAGCTAAAGAAATCATATTAAAGAAGGTACCTAATGGAACTTTTACTGAATTTTCTTTTGATTCAGATGAGAAAACTCCTAAATATGATTCAACTGTAATAAAAGATAATATCGAGTATGAAGTTGATGTAGATGCTAAAACAGGAGAAGTTATAAAATTCGAAAAAGAAAAGATATCTATAAATAAAACTTCTACTAATTCTAGTGTATTTACTAATAATACTACTACTAATTCAAATAATACTGCAAATAGTAGTGCAACAAACAATAATACAGTAAGTAATAATACAGCAACTAACACTCAAAATAATAACGTAAATAGTGCAAACGCTAAAGCTAGTACTACCTTAATAGGAGAAGCTAAAGCTAAACAAATAATGCTTGATAAAGTTCCTGGGGCTACTTTTAGAACGTTCTACTTAGATAATGATTATACTCCTGAGTATGAAGGTGAACTTATAAAAGGTAATGTTGAATACGACATAACTGTTGATGCTAAAACTGGTAAAATAATTGATTATTCAGAAGAAATAATAAAAACACAAACTCAACAACCTTCTAACAATACTAATAATACAGTTCAACAAGCACCTACTCAACCTTCTAATACTCAAACAAGTTCTTCTTTAATAGGAGAAGCTAAAGCTAAACAAATAATGCTTAATAAAGTTCCTGGGGCTACTTTTAGAACATTCTATTTAGATAACGATTATACTCCTGAGTATGAAGGTGAACTTATAAAAGATAATGTTGAATACGATATATCAGTTGATGCTAAAACTGGTAAAATAATTGAATTTTCTCAAGAAGCTTTATATGATAATGATGATAGATATGACGATGATAGATACGATGACGACTATGATGACAGATATGACAATGATTATGATGATGACGATTACGACGATGGATATGATGATTAATCAAAGAGGGAGTTTTTAAACTCCCTCTTTCTATATGAATTTTCTTAACCATTTTTTAGTTTCTTCATCACAAAAACACTTATCAATCGTATCTAAATATATCTTCTTATAATCTTCAACTGAAATATCAAATTCTTTTAGTATTATATCTATTTCATTACTTAAGTCCACATTTGATACAGTTCTATTATCAGTATTAAAACTTATTTTTATATTATCTTTATAAAATTTATACAGTGGGTATTTAGAAATATTTTCTACATTCTTTGTATGTATATTACTAGTAGGACACATTTCAAGCATTACTTCTTTTTCCTTAACCAAATCATATGCTTGTTTTAAATTTTCTATTTTTATACCGTGACCTATTCTAGTAGCACCAAGTAAGTTTATAGCATCTATTACATTATTTGCACTCGCTTGTTCTCCTGCATGTATAGTAATTTTATAACCATATTCTCTTGCTAAATCTGTTGCATTTTTAAATTTATTAGAAAACCCTTCTTCTTCTGGTCCTGCTAAATCTATCGCCACTACCCCTTTATTTAAAAACTCTTTCCCTTGTTCAATTACTTCGATAGCACTTTCTTCACTCATATTTCTCATGCAAGATAATATTATATTAGCCCTTATTTCATATCTATTCTCTGCTTTTTCTATACCTTTTAGTACACTTTGTATGATTTCTTTATATGTAAGATTATTTTTAGTATGTAGTTGAGGTGCAAACCTTATTTCCATATATTTTATATTTTCTTTAGAGGCATCTTCTAAAAGTTCATAGGTTATTCTTTCTAAACTTTCTTTTGTTTGCATTACTTTATTAGTTATATGAAACTTTTCAAGATACTCATTTAAAGAAGAACAATTTTCATTTACTTGAACTATTTTTTTTATATCATCAAATTTATAAGAACTCATCTTTATATCACCTTTTTTAGCTATGTCTATTATAGTTTCAACTCTTACACTTCCATCCAAATGGCAATGTAATTCTATCTTAGGCAAATCTTTTATCATAAAAACCTCCTTCTTTATAATTATAGAAAAAAATATTATTAATATACAAAATTATAATAAAAAAGACTATCCAAAGATAGCCTTTTCATTAAAATCCTAATGGTATTCCAGCAGATATCCATAATGTAAACATTAAAGTCCAAGCTATTAAGAATGTCATAGAATAAGGTAACATTAAAGATATTATTGTTCCTATACCAGAATCTTTTTCATAAGTTTTAGTAAATACTATAACCATCGCAAAATAACTCATAAGTGGAGATATTATATTAGTTGAACTATCTGCTATTCTATATGCTGCTTGTACAACATCTGCACCTATCCCAAGTTCTAAGAACATTGGTATAAATACTGGAGCCATTATAGCCCATTTAGCTGATGCCGAACCCATAAATAAATTTATAAATGCAGTTATAAGTATAAAGCAAACTAATAGTGGAATAGTTCCTATATTAGCAGATTTTAAGAATTCTGCACCATTTACAGCTATTATAGTACCTAAATTAGTATAATTAAAATATGCTATAAACTGAGATGCAACGAATGCTAAACATAAATATCCACCCATTTTACCTAAAGCTTTACTCATATGAGATGCTACTTCTTTTTCATTTTTTATAGTACCTGCTATTTTACCATAAACAACAGCTGGAACAAAAAACATTATAGCCATTATAGGTATTAAACCGTTCATTAGAGTTGAGTGATCTATTACACTTTGTAAGAAGTTTTCTTTTTCTAAGTTTCTAAGGAATGAATTAGGCATAGCTATTAAAATTATTAATCCTATAAACATACCTACTGCCACTAAAGTAGCAACCTTCATAGCCTTTTCTTCTTGTGGTGAAATATTTTGTAAATCTCCACCTTCAACTTTATCTCCTGCGTATGTTCCAAGTCTTGGTTCTATCACTTTTGTAGTTATTATAGTACCAAGTATTGTTATAACAAATGTAGATACCGCCATAAATAAATAGTTTGCAGTAGCAGTTAGATTTACAGTAGGATCTATTATTGCAGCCGCCTCATTAGTTATTCCTGCAAGCATTGGGTCTATTGTTCCAACTAGTAAGTTAGCACTAAATCCACCAGATACACCAGCAAATGCTGCTGCTATACCAGCAAGAGGATGTCTACCATAAGCCATAAATATTATAGCTCCAAGAGGAACAAGTACAACATATCCTGCATCAGATGCAACATTTGACATTATACCTAAGAAAACTACCATAGGAACAACTAATTTTTCTGGAGTCATACTAACTATTTTTTTAAGAACAGTGCTTATATATCCTGAACTTTCAGATATTCCTATACCTAACATACTAACTAAAACTACACCTAGTGGAGCAAATCCTGTAAAGTTAGTAACCGCACTTTCTAACATATACTTAAAACCTTCTGCGTTAAGCAAAGATACTGCCGTTACATTCTGAGTTTCTAATTCTCCTGTAGTTCTATTTATAATATCTGCCGTTACAGATAATCCCATAGACTCAGCTATTGCTGATATTATAGCTATTACTAAACAAAAAATAGCAAAAAGCGTAACTGGGTCTGGAAGTTTATTTCCTGCTAATTCTATAAAATCTAGTGATTTTTGCA